>NZ_JTLA01000009.1:0-162107 GCF_000799055.1 Ensifer sp. ZNC0028 | reverse complement strand
CTCCGGCGTGACAGGCCGGCACTCTAACCGACTGAGCTACACCCGCATCATCTTGACTTGGTTGAGGCGTTTCCGCCCCGCATCGAGCAGCAGCGCCGTTCGATGAGCGGCTAACTAAGCGGTTCGGATTGGGGTGTCAAGCGTGTTTGAAGACAAATCCGTGACGGAATGAAAATTGATCCACAGGGCAATAAAACGATCGAAATCGGAATGGACCAATGACGCCTGCCGCCACCGACCTATCGCCCCTACCCGATCATGCATTCGTCCATGCGCGTACAGGGAGGCTGATTCCGGATCTTCTTCCCTCCCTCCCCCCACGCGTCGTTGCCGGGGCGCCATACGCGTATTTTGTCCACAAGCACGAAGCCCGCTGTTTCAGGGGGTCGCGCAATCGCCAACAAAAAAAATCAAAAAAACGATACAAATGCTCTTGCGGTTTTTTTCGGTTACGCCTAGATCACGGCCACCGACGCGGCGGACTGATCCGGTCCAAACGCGGAAGGGCGATTAGCTCAGTTGGTAGAGCGCCTCGTTTACACCGAGGATGTCGGGAGTTCGAGTCTCTCATCGCCCACCATTTTCTCCAAAAGAAAAACATCACCGAACCTGCCGTATTTGTCGCTTACGTTATCGCGTGACGTTTGCGATCTGCCTTTCGTTCTGAGTTGCATTCGCTTTAGAACTCGGCCGTCAGCGGCCGGGAATCAGGGATTCGACGGCCCCGATCGCGATACCCGCCACCGTCACCCTCGCCTGAAGCAGCAAACCCTCCAAATCCCAACGGATCGATAGGCGCAGCGGCGCTAGCCGCCGCGATACTGCTCGTCGCTGACATGCTCCAGCCAATCCACAGCCTTGCCGTCGAGCGCTTCCTGGATCGCGAGGTGGACCATGGCTGTATCGGGCGCTGCACCGTGCCAGTGCTTTTCGCCCGGCGGGAACCAGACGACATCGCCCATGCGAATCTCCTGCACCGGGCCACCCCAGCTTTGCACGAGGCCACGGCCGGCGGTGACAACCAGGGTCTGGCCGAGCGGATGCGTATGCCAGGCCGTGCGCGCGCCGGGCTCGAAGGTGACGCTGACGGCGCGGACGCGCGCCGGTTCAGCGGCCTCGATTACCGGGTCCTGGCGTACCGTGCCGGTGAAGTATTCCGCCGGAGCGCGCATCGAAGGTCTCGATCCACCGGGTATGATGTCCATCTCTCGTTCCTCCGATTTTCGTATGTGCGCTCGTCGTCAGCAGAAATGCGCTACGGCCAACGGCCCGACATCATCCGCGAGCCTATCATAACCTGTGAATTGTCACAGTCGGGCAGGCCTCACGGGCGATCTCGCAAAGATGTTCGTGGTGCGTGAGATAGATCACCTGGCCGACACGCGCCATTTCGGCCATTTGCTCGAAGGCGCGGCCTGCGCGCCCGTCGTCAAAGGTCTCCATGATGTCGTCGGCGATGAAGGGCAGCGATTCGCGGGTGGCGGCAATTTCGTGATAGCCGGCGATCCTGAGTGCCAGATAGAGCTGGAAGCGCGTGCCCTTGGAAAGATCCTTTGCAAGCTTCGATCCGCCGCCAGCGGCGTTGGCGATCAGAAACTCCTGCCCCTTGTCAGATTGTGCCGACAGGCCGGAATATTCGCCACCGCTGATGCGGCTGAAGGTTTCCGACGCACGGCGCATCATGGCGCTGCGATGCTTCTCGCGGAAAAGTCGAAGTGCAGTCTCGGCCGCGATAACGCCGGCCCGAAGCCGCAGGTAGGCAAGCGCCTCGCTTTCGATCTCGAGCAGCAGCGTCCGCCGTTTTTGGTCGAGCGCGGCGACCGTGTCGCCGCCTTCGACAGCTGAGAGCGCCTTTTCCTTCTCCCGCATGTCCGTGTGCAATTCGCTGACGTCGCGGTCGGCTTCCTCGAGCGCCCCGTCGAGCCGCACCAATTCCAGCCGCACGGCCGCATCATCGAGTTCGGAGAGTAGCGCCTCGGCCTCAGCGCATTCGTCAACGCCAAGGCGCTGCGCGAGATCCGCTTCCGATTCGACGATGCGCTGGCGTAGCCGTTGTTGTTCTCGGGCGGCTTCAAGAAACTGACCTGCCTCGTCGAGCGTCTCACAATCGAAAAATTCAAGTACAAGCTGTGTGCGCCCGACATGAAATTCCTGCTCCGACCTCACACCACGCCGTTCATCCTCAAGGCGGGCGAGTTCCAATACAAAGGTCGCTCTGCGATCGGAAAGCCGCTGCGCCTCCGCTGCGCGCGCTTTGAGCGCCATGTAGGTCACGAGCGTATCGTCCACGCTTGGCTCTCCGGCGAGCTCGGCAATGACACTCTGGAAGGCAAGCTGGTCCTTGCGCATGCCGGCGATGCGATATTCGAGGTCGGCCTGACGCTGCGTAAGCTTGTCGAGTTCCTGCAGGATCGCAAGGATAGGGCCGACCTGAGCCGGCACGAGCGGTTCGTCGCGCGCGCCCAGCCAGTTCCTCGAGAGAAGCGCCGCCCATTGCTCCTGCCAGTCGGTCATCTCGCCCTCCGCAAGAGCAAGGGCCGATTGCCGGGCCTCAAGGACCATTTTGGCGCGCTTTGCCATGTCGCGGGCCGCACCGAGGCTACCGGCGAGCGCCTGTGCCTGCGACACCGCCTGTTCGGCGACCAGCAGAAGGCCGTCGAGCCGTTCCGGCAGGCGTCCCGTCATGTCGATTGCCAGGAGTTCATCGCGTAGCCCAGCGATTGCCTCGCCCTCTTCGGCATGGGCGCGATCGATCTCCATTTGCGCGGAGCGCAATTGTGCCCGTAATTCGAGTGCCCCATTGCGGACCACCAACCAGGTCTCCAGTTGCGGCAGGCTCGTGCCGCTCGGTAAGCCACAGTCAGCGACACCTGATGCCAGCAGCTCCGCCTGCATGGCCGCATCCGTCCGAGCTTGCCTCTCCTGCTCACGCAAGACGTCTACTCGCGCCCGTCGTTCGGCAATCGACAGCGCCAGGCCGCGCATGTCGGCAAGCCTGCTCGTCTCGGAGAGACGCATCGCCGTGGCTTCGTCGTCCTCGGCCATGACGCGTTCGAAGGCTGCTGCCGTCTCAACGACAAGCCGGGCCGTGTGCGCGCGCCAAGCCTCGTCACGGCGGCGACGCAATGCTGCGGCCGAACCGTCGTCCAGGGCGCTGCCGGCCGCAGAAATACCGGCAAGCCGCGCCTCGTCGCCTGCAAGCAGCTCCCGCTCGCCGGCCATGCGGTCGGCGAGACGTTCTTGACGCTCCTGCTGGGCCGCCATCAACCTGCGCCACCCATCCAGTGTCGCGGGTGCCGGAACACCGAGTGCGTGCAGATCGTCGACGCTTCCGGCAAATGGCTTCAGCAGCACGAGCTTGTCAGCAAGTTCCGCAGCCAGCCGAGCCTTCGACGCCTCGGCCACCTGCCTGCGCACGACACAATCCCTGCGTCGCGCGTGTGACACCTGCGCGGCAAGAGCGGAGACGTCCACTGCCCCCTGCTCCTCGAGCGTCGCCAGCTTGTGCTCGGCATCCCGGCTTGATTCGACGGTGATCTGCAGTTCCTGTCGAGCCGAGGCCAGGCGCTCGACGAGCGCAGAGTGCCGGCGGGCAAGATCCTGAAGGTCGGCTACCGTACCCGCCGGCAACAGAAGAGCTGCGGGGTCGCGGTCAGCGGGCTCGCCAAGCCGCAGCAGGCAGCCAAGTATTTCTGCCTCCGCCCTTGCCAGATCGTCCTGCCTGGATGGCATATCCCGCGCCGCAGTCACATAGCGCGCATCGAGAGCGGTCTCCTGAAGGGCTGCAAGGCGCTCGATCAGGAGAAGATCCGCCGTGTCCACCTGCACCGCTTCCAGCGCATCGCGGCGATGCTGCGTTTCACTGCTGTTCTGCTGCAGCCTGATCGCAATCTCCGTCTCCTGACGCTGGAGCACCGGCAGCTCGCTCACCCAAGCCGCGGGCGGTACAGGCAACGGCGGAGCACTCGCCAGCTCCGCACGAAGCGTCTGCAGCCGGCCGAAATGCGGCAGCGCTTCGATCTCGGCTTTATGGCGCGCGCGCGCCAGTCTCAGCTCGGTGCGACGCGTGTTCGCCTCGTCGTGACGTTCGCGTGCCTGCGTCAGCGCCTTGCGCAGGGCTGCATACTCCCGTGCATTGATATCGAGTGCATTGCGTTCGGTCCTGAGCGCGTCCAGCTCGGCCTTCAGCTCCGCAAGTTGGTGCTTGCGTGCCTGCGGCCGGTAGAAGGCGTCGGCCCTCGCTCGCAGGGCTGAAAGAATGGCCGCACTGTCCGGCAAGCCGGAGCTTGCGGAAAACAAGAGCGAGCCAAGCTCGCCTTCGCTCTTCAGGATCGCCTCGCCCCCATTCTCGATGCTCTCGTCGTCCAGCGAGAACATCATCTGGTAGGTGTCGCGATCGATCGCGCCGAGCGCTCCGGAAAACAGGTTGTCGGGCAAGGGCTGCTCGTCGGGGCCGACCAGCGAGTTCGTCTTTCGCTTGATCCGGAAGACGCGATCGCTGCGGCCAGCCGCTTCGAGCGTGCCGCCCACGCGCATCGTCTGGTATGGGTGCAGGAAGCCGTAGGGGCTCGAATGCTCGATGCCGAAGAGCAGGTCGAGGAAGCCGGAGAACAGGGTCGACTTTCCAGCCTCGTTCGGGCCGTAGACGATGTGGAGATCGGGCGTGCTGGGCACCCTGTCGCCGAAATCGAGGCGGCGATCGGTGAACTTGCCGTAGCGGACGAGATCGAGCGCGCTGAGCCGCATCAGTGGCCACCCTCGCCGGCGCCGCCGCCATGAAGATGGGCGAGCACCTCGGCGGTTCCCGACACGCCGGCTTCAAACGCCAGCCGCGCGACCGCCTCTTCATCCGGCGCCAACGATTGGCGAAGCTCGGGCGGAAGCTGTTGCAAAACATCTTCCACGGCAGCCAGCACGTCCTGGCGGAACCCGTGCGCCGGCAGGACGTCCGTTTCGACGAGTGCGGCCAGCTCTTCGACGGGATCGAGCATGGTGCCCGGCTTTTCGGTCCGGGCATTACCACAGGTGAGCTCGACCTTCTCGACCCAACATCCGGCGATGCCTGCGGCGATGTTGTCGATCTCCGCCC
The DNA here is from genome assembly GCF_000799055.1 of Ensifer sp. ZNC0028. Taxonomy (NCBI): domain Bacteria; kingdom Pseudomonadati; phylum Pseudomonadota; class Alphaproteobacteria; order Hyphomicrobiales; family Rhizobiaceae; genus Ensifer; species Ensifer sp. ZNC0028. Next base: position 157,018 of record NZ_JTLA01000009.1, on the reverse strand, counting down.
GCAGTAGGTCGGCGTCGCGGCGAAGGCGCCAGGCCAAGGGTGTCGCGCCGGCGAGCGCCAGACGCAGGATGACGTTCTCCGCCGCTGTTTCACCACAGATGCGTGAAAGTGCCTGCCTGACGGCATCGAGCATGTCGCGCCATTCCGTGATGCCCGTCAGATCGACGCGAAGGCGTTCGAAGCTGGCGATGCCGATCGCCCGCTCGGCAACACTGAGGCGGCCATCCTCGTCGACCGTGACGAGCGACACGCTCTTCACGCCGACCTCGTTGATGTCGCGGCCTTGCGGCATGCCCGGCATGACGATGAAGGGCTCTGCCGCATGGACCTGCCGCTGATGGATATGGCCGAGCGCCCAGTAATCGAAACCATGGGCAACGAGATCGGCGACGCTGCAGGGGGCATAGAGATCATGACCGGCGGCGCCGGCGAGGCTCGTGTGCAGCATGCCGATGTTCACCGCGCCGGGCACTGGCGGCTGGAAGGCCGGAAGCAGGCTTTCGGGCGCATGCGGGCTGGCGAAGCTTACCCCGTGCACATAGACGTCACGACCGCTTGCCAGCGTCTTGGCGACCACCGCCTTCGCCCTGCCCTTGAAGACGTGGGCCGATGGCGGCAGGGTCAGCTCATTGGTGACCTGTGACTGGGCGTCGTGATTGCCGCGGATGATGAAGACGCGGATGCCGTGTTCGTCGAGCCTGCGCAGTTCCCGGCCGAGAAAAAGGGCCGTGTTCATCGACGTCTGGCTGCCGTCATAGAGGTCGCCGGCAATCAGCAAGGCATCGGCCTCTTCGGCGATGCAAAGATCGACGATCTTGACCAGGGCCTGCCGTGACGCCCCGCGCACGATTTCTGCGAGATCGGCGTTTCTAAGGGCGAGGCTGCGGAGGGGCGAATCGAGATGCAGGTCTGCGGTATGAACGAAACGGAAGGGCATGGCCGACCATGGCCGCCCCGCCATCGCCCGTCAATCAGCCGTCATGCGTCATCCACTTGCGAGATGCGCAGCCTGCCGGAAAGCATATTTCGGACATCTGAAGTAAAGGCAACGCTAATACAGATGCGGCCGGCGGCAATAGTTAACATCGTCCACTCCAGACATCGCGGTGCTACCTGCAAATATCAGATTATACTCACTTTAATCGATTAGGGCTTTTGTAATATCTTGTTCGATAGGTTTGCCCCGGCTGCGTTTCACGCGCGGCCAGGCACCGGAATGATTCCTGCTTCGGCTATCCGCTCCGTCATGACGATCAAGAGCCGGAATGACTTAATTCAAGTACAGTTTTACGGACGGCCGTCCTTCCGGGGGTACCATGTCACGGCTCAAGATTTCCCACACGCTTATTGCCCTTTTCCTCGTGGTTGCCGTTATCGTCTCGGCACTTGCCGTTTCATCTCTCGGCGGCATCAAGATGATGAACGAGCGCAACAACGAGATCGCCACCACCTGGCTGCCGCGCGTCTCGCTTTCCCGCGCGCTCGAAACGCAGCTTTCCGATACCCGCATGGCGTTTGCGCGCCATCTGATTTCCCTGACCCCGTTTGAAAAGAAGGCGGCGGAGAAGGTCATCGGCGAGACCGTCGCAGGCTTCAACAAGCTCGCCGACGAATATTCGAGCCTGATGGTCACCGATGCCGACAAGGCAGGGCTCGACAATGTCCGGACCGCCTATCAGGCCTATCTCTCGGTCGCCGAAGGCATGGTCAAGCTCTCCAACAACCTCGAGAACATGAAGGCGCAGAGCGTCTTCAAGGTCGAGATGCGCGAGACAGAAGGTAAGGTCGACGAAGCGATCAAGGAAATGCGCGCGCTGAACCTCGCCGGTGCAGATGCCGCCGTAGCCGCAAGCTCGGCGACGCATGACCAGATCCGCATGATCGAGATCGGCGTCATCGCCCTTGCCGCCGTCATCGTGCTCGGCGCCATCCTCTATGCCGTGCGCGGCATTGCCCGCCCGATCCAGATCATCACCCGATCGATGGCACGCCTTGCCGAAGGCGACACCGACAGCAGCATCCCCTATGGCGCCCGCAAGGACGAAATCGGCGAGATGGCCCGTGCAGTCGAGGTCTTCCGCCAGGCTGCGATCGCCAATCAGCATCTCGAAGCCGACGCCCAGACGCAGCGCGCCAAGGCGGAAGCCGAGCGCCTGCGCGTGACGGAAGAAGCGGAAGCAGCAGCCCAGTGCCGCCTCCAGGAAGCAACCGCCGGTCTTGCCACCGGCCTGCGCCGTCTCGCCTCGGGCGATCTCGCCTTCCAGCTCAACGAACCCTTCTCGCCCGATTTCGAGCAGTTGCGTCACGATCTGAACCAAGCCGTCGCCCAGCTCGCCGACACGCTTGCCGCCGTTTCGGCAGCCTCGGGCAGCATCGACAGCGGTGCCCGCGAAGTCAGCCAGAGCGCCGACGACCTGTCGCGACGGACGGAGCAGCAGGCAGCCTCGCTGGAAGAGACCGCAGCCGCGCTCGACCAGATCACCGTCAATGTCGGCAATTCGTCGAAACGCACCCACGAGGCCCGCACCGTTGCCGGCCAGGCCAACGAAAGCGCCCGCAAGTCCGGCGCGATCGTCTCGGGTGCTGTCGACGCCATGGGCCGCATCGAGCATTCGTCGAGCCAGATCTCCAACATCATCGGCGTGATCGACGAGATCGCTTTCCAGACCAACCTGCTGGCTCTCAATGCCGGCGTCGAAGCTGCCCGCGCCGGTGATGCCGGCAAGGGCTTCGCCGTCGTCGCCCAGGAAGTGCGCGAGCTTGCCCAGCGCTCGGCCAACGCGGCCAAGGAGATCAAGGATCTCATCCGCAACTCCGCCGTCGAAGTCGAAAGCGGTGTCCGGCTCGTTCGCGAAACTGGCGAGGCTCTGCGCACGATCGAAGGCTTCATCGTCACGATCAACCAGCACATGGACGCGATCGCCGTCTCGGCGCAGGAACAGTCCGCCGGGCTTTCCGAAGTCAACACGGCCGTCAACCAGATGGACCAGGTCACCCAGCAGAACGCGGCAATGGTCGAGGAAGCCAATGCGGCAAGCGCCCAGCTTGCCCAGGAAGCCGGCCGTCTGCGCGAGCTGATCGCACGCTTTACGCTCGCCGAGGCCGGTGGTCACGGTTACGCCCAGTCGACCGGCGCATCGCGTTGGGCCGCCTGATCGCGACCCGAGGCGACGCGCAAACGGTCGCCGATCGCGAGAATTTCTTGCCGAACAAAGTGAAACGGCCGCCAGAAATGGCGGCCGTTTCTTTGTCGGCGACGGAGTTACCGTGAAACGCCGGAGGTTTGTGTCGACAAATGCGGCAATTATAACTATCACTAATGTTACTGCCATTTCACATGGCACCTCATGAAATTCCAGCGACGATCATGAAGAAGACATTCGAAGTATCCGATAGACTGTTCGAGCTTTACCACCGGGTTCACCGGCTGGTGAACGAATCGATGACCGAGGAAGGCGTGTCGCTGGCGCGCAGCAAGTTCCTCTTCTTCCTCAGCAAGCTCGGCCCCTGTCGCTCGACCGACATCGCCTGTGCGCTGAACTTCGCGCCGCGCACGGTCACCGAAGCGATCGACGGCCTGGAGCGTGACCGCCTGGTCATGCGCAAGCCCGATCCCGAGGACCGGCGCGCCAAGATCGTCTCGATCACCGAAACCGGCCGCATCGTTCTGGAAGCCGCCGAACATCCCCGCAAACAGCTGCTCGAGGAAATCTTCTCCGCACTCGACGATGAAGAACTCGACGCGCTCTATGACATCGTCGGCAAGCTGGTCGACCGGACGGACGAGATCCGCAAGCGCAAGGATGAGGCCGAAGAGGCAGCGCAGGTCGCGATCGCCCGCTAGGCGCGGGCCGCCTTTCGCAAATCACCAGTGCCGAAACAGAAAGAGGCCGGGACGTCATGTCCCGGCCTCTCCCGTTTTCTCCGGGCGGTAACGCTTACATCGCGTTGATGGCGCCAATGGAGAAGAACAGGGTTTCGCCGGAGGAGTCGTCGACGCCGTCATTGTCGGTGACGACATAGCCGTTGCCGGCGGCATCGACGGTGAAGCCTTCGACCTTGTCGACGACGTAACCGTTCAGCGCCTTCAGTTCCGGAATGAGGTCACGAACCTCTTCCTTCTTGACAACAGGCAGTTCACCGCCAAGGGCAGCCGGCTTCAGTTCCGACAGCGCAACGCGATAGATCTTCTTGAGCTTGGCAGCCTGGCCGATCAGGTTGTCGCGCTCGATGATGTAGGCGTAGTCGCCGTGGACGGAGATTTCCGACAGGCCGACCCAGCCGTCACCGGCCTTTTCCAGCGGGTAGCGCACCGCGCCCCATTCTTCGCTCTTCGGGTTGTAGGAGACGAGCTTGACGAAGCCCTTTTCGTCATCCTTCCACTCGCGCTGAACAGCCATCCACAGCGTCTGCTCGTCGCCTTCGCCGACAACGGTGATGCCCTCGAAGCCGAAGCGGGTTTCGCCGGCGCGCAGCGCTTCCGGCAGGGCGATTTCCTTCTTGATCTCGCCCTTCTTGTTCACGTGGAAGATCGCGTGGCTGTAGAGCTTGTCGGAGTTGCCTTCCGACGCGAGCCAGAAGCCCCCTTCCCCGTCATTGGCGATGCCTTCGATGTCGAGCTTCTGAGCCGGTGCGCCGTCACGGGTGATGGCGAGCGCTTCGGTGATCAGTGCCGGCTTCTGGGTAGCGTCGATGGTGAAGATCGTCGGCTGCGACGAATAGACCGAATCATTGACGGCGCGCAGGAAGCCGGGCTTGTCGGCGACGGCAACGAGACCGGAGAGCGCACCGAAGCCGATCGGCAGGCCGTCCTTCTCGGCGGAGCGGATCTGCGGATAGGCTGCTTCGCCCTCAGCACGCTCATAGATCATGACGTGCGAGCGTGCGCCGCCATCCTCGACGAGATCGACTTCGTTTGCGGTCGCAAAGAGATTGCGCGACGGGATCGCGACGGCGCCTTCCGGCGAAATGCCCGACGGCAGAAGCTGCAGCAGTTCGGGCTCGGCGCCCGTGTCCTTGTAGACGCCGACGATCGAAGCGCGCTCGGCCAGCACGAAGAACAGGTTGTCGTCGCCGAACTTCGCCGCTTCCAGGCCCTCGGGCTCGACGCCCTTGGCCGAAGAGCGCTTCTCGGGATAGTGGCCGATCGCGGCGACTGCATGCTCGAAGCTGGCGCCCGCCTCATAGAGAACCTTGCCGGTCGTGTCGAAGATGGTGAAGCCACGCGCGCCGCCTTCATAGTCGCCTTCGTTGGCAACGACGATGCGGTTGTCGTCAAGCCACTTCACCGCATCGGGCTCGCGCTTGCGGCCCGGCTGCTCGTCCTTGAAGGCAATCGCGCCGTTGCGCTTGGTGTCGATGTTCTTGAGGTCGACAGTGCCGGCAGAGAAATGCGTCTTCACCGTTCCCGTCTTGCCGTCGATGATGACGATGTGGTTGTTCTCCTGCAGCGTCAGGGCGATCTCGTCCTTGCCGTTGAAGGAAACGAATTCCGGCTCCGGATCTTCACCGGCGATTTCAGCAAGACCGGTCAGCGTCACGCGCTTCAGCGAACCGCAATCGGCAACACCATCCTTCAGCGACAGGATAACGAGGTCGCCGGCCGGCATCTGCGGGATCTTGCCATCGTTCAGCTCTTCATCGCGCTCGTTTTCGATCGCAATGGCAGCAAGCGTGCGGTCCTTGTTGACGGCGATCGAATCCGGCTGGCCGCCGAGATCACAGGTCGCATCGACTTTCTTCGACGCCAGATCGACGATCGCCAGAAGCCCCGACGGCTTGACGAAGCTCTCGCGCGTGTTGACCGCGACGAGTGCCTTTGCACCGGCGATGGTGACGGAGGTCGGCTCGCCGTCAAAGGAAACCGTGCCGGCTGCCTTGGGCGCCTTGGCATCGGTGATGTCGATCAGGCCGACGCGCTTGCCCGGGCTGTCGGAATAGACGAGCAGATTGCCGTCTTCGCTGGCCGTGATGATTTCGGCGGATGTCGGCGCCTTGCGCGCATCGCCTTGCGGCAAGTTATCGGCAACAGCAAAGGATGCAATGCGGTTGAAGACGGGCTCGGCCGCCGCAGGAAATGCTGCGGAGGCAAGAAGAACGGCCGCGAGCGCGGTCACGCGCGAAGTGATGGTCATGATATCCCCCATGTGCGAACACTGAAAACATGGGGGTTCTGCGCGATGCCGATGACAGCCGAATGACAACGCTCGGGTTTTACACCGTTCCGGTTGCGGGAGCGGCGCGCTCGAGCCGCATCTCGTTGCGCATGATGAACAGCGAAGCGCCAAGGATCAGCACCGCGCCGACCCAAAGATACCCCGTCGGCGCGTAACCGAAAACCAGCCAGCCGGCAAAGACGTTGAGCGGCAGCTTCAGGTCGTCGAAGGGCTGCACATAGGCGGCGTCGGCAACCGTATAGGCAAGCGTCAGCAGATACTGCGCGACGACGGTCAGGATCCCGGCGAGCAGCAGGAAGCCGAGCGCTGCGCCATCGGGCACGGTGAAACCGGCCGAAAGCGCCATGGCGCCGTTGATCGGCGTCAGAAGCACAAGCAGCCAGACCGTGATCGTTTCGGGGCGCTCAAGACTGGTGAGGCTCTTGGTGATGAGCGACGAAGCCCCCCACAAAAGCGCCGAGAGGATCGGCAGAAGAGCAGCCCAGCTGAAACTGTCCGACCAGGGTTCGAGAATGATCATCGCCCCGGCGAAGCCAACCGCGGTTGCCGCCCAGCGCGCCGCACCGACACGTTCGCCGAGAAACAGGCGGGCGCCGAGGATGATGAAGAACGGCGAGGTCATGACCAGCGCGATCGCCTGCCAGATCGGCACGTGCGCTAGCCCCGAGACCCATGCCCCGACCCCGAAGGCGGCCAGCACCACGCGCACGACGTGGCGCCAGGGATAGTCGGTGCGCATGGCCGACAGCCCGGCGCGTCGCAGAAACGGCAGCGAGAAGAGGAAGGCGAAGGCATATTGCCAGAACGCCATGGCGGTGGCCGGGAAACCGAGCTTCATCGTCAGCCATTGGGTGACGACATTGAGGCCGGCAAAGGCGATCCCGGCCAGAACCATGAAGCCGGCTCCGGCCATGGCGCGCGAGGAGGAAAAACCGAGGGAAGTCTGATTCATGTCATGCACCCTGAATGCGGACCAAACACAAATCAGGACGCATGAGCGCACGACACGACGCCGGGCATCCCTGCCCTTCGTGCCGGCGACCATTCTCTTTCATCCGGACTATGACCGTCGGCTCCGGAGTTGCACCGGATCTGCTGACCCTCCCCCCAAAAATCGAGGAGAGGCGCTCGCGGGCTTGGGCCATCTTCGCGTGCCATCAAGACGCCGCGCTCTCATGCCCTTACCGCCGGTGGGGAGTTTCACCCCGCCCTGAGAATGGGCAAGCCCTAGAGCAAATGGCGGGTACCCGCAAGGGCTGCCCCAAAATGCGAAAGGGTCCGGCTTGCGCCGAACCCTCGAATACCTGGACTGCCGGCCTCGTGTCCGGCCGCCAAGCAAATCTCATCAGCCGTTGACGGCATCCTTCAGGCCCTTGCCGGCCGTGAACTTCGGCACGTTGCGTGCCGGGATGTCAACTTCCGCGCCCGTGGACGGGTTACGACCCTTCGAGGCTTCGCGGCGCGAAACCGAGAAGTTGCCGAAGCCGACCAGGCGAATGTCGCCGCCGTTCTTCAGCTCAGCCTGGATGGTCTCGAAAACTGCATCAACTGCAGAAGATGCGTCGGTCTTGGAAAGTCCGGCCTTCTCAGCAACGGCAGACACGAGCTCATTTTTGTTCATGTTTCCACCCCTTTCAGATTGGTTCGAAACGACTGTGTTTTAAGGCGCGGCGGCTTGCGCTTCGCCCGCGTCTTGCCTTTCCCAATTGCGCCTAATCCCTTGGAATGCAAGGCTTGCAGGGCGCTTTTACAACAAAAAAGACCGGCCAATGGCCGGTCTTCCCAATTTTTCTGCAAAATGAGCGCCGCGCGAGCCGGCGGCGCCCTTTTTCGAGCACCCGTCAGTGGGCGATCGAAGAGCCTGCTTCGTCCTGCGAATCAACCGGTGCAACGGTTGCCGGCTCGTTTGCCGGGTCCCATTCGATCGGTTCCGGCATGCGCACCAGAGCGTGTTCGAGCACTTCGCCCATCCGCGAAACCGGGATGATTTCGAGCGCGTTCTTCACGTTGTCCGGGATCTCGGCGAGATCCTTGGCGTTCTCTTCCGGGATCAGCACCTTCTTGATGCCACCCCGAAGCGCTGCCAGGAGCTTCTCCTTAAGACCGCCGATCGGCAGCACGCGGCCGCGCAGCGTGATCTCGCCGGTCATGGCGACATCCTTGGAGATCGGGATACCGGTCATGATCGACACGATCGTCGTTGCCATCGCGACACCCGCCGACGGGCCATCCTTCGGCGTCGCACCTTCCGGCACGTGCACGTGGATGTCACGCTTGTCGAACAGCGGCGGCTCGATGCCGAAGTCGATCGCGCGCGAGCGGACATAGGACGCCGCTGCCGAAATCGATTCCTTCATCACGTCGCGCAGGTTGCCGGTGACGGTCATGCGGCCCTTGCCGGGCATCATGACGCCTTCGATCGTCAGCAGCTCGCCGCCGACCTCGGTCCATGCAAGACCGGTGACAACACCGATCTGGTCGTCACGTTCGGCTTCGCCGTGGCGGAAGCGCGGAACGCCCAGATAGTCGTTGATGTTGGCAGCGGTGACTTCGACCTTCTTCGCCTTGCCCTTGATGATCTCGGTCACGGCCTTGCGGGCGAGCTTCATCAGCTCGCGCTCGAAGTTACGCACACCGGCTTCGCGGGTGTAGGTCTGGATGACCGCCATCAACGCGCCGTCGGTGACCGAAAACTCCTTCGGCTGCAGCGCGTGGTCGCGGATCGCCTTCGGCAGCAAGTGCCGCTTGGCGATTTCCAGCTTTTCCTCTTCGGTGTAGCCGGCGATGCGGATCACTTCCATGCGGTCCATCAACGGCGCCGGTATATTCAGCGTGTTGGCGGTGGTGATGAACATCACGTTGGACAGGTCGTATTCGACTTCCAGGTAGTGGTCCATGAAGGTCGAGTTCTGTTCCGGATCCAGCACCTCGAGCAGCGCCGACGACGGATCGCCGCGGAAGTCCTGGCCCATCTTGTCGATTTCGTCGAGCAGGAACAGCGGGTTGGACCGCTTCGCCTTCTTCATCGACTGGACGACCTTGCCCGGCATGGAGCCGATATAGGTGCGGCGGTGGCCACGGATTTCGGCTTCGTCACGAACGCCGCCGAGTGCCATGCGCACGTATTCGCGGCCGGTCGCCTTGGCGATCGACTTCGCAAGCGAGGTCTTGCCGACGCCCGGAGGGCCGACGAGGCACAGGATCGGGCCCTTGATCTTGGTCGAACGCGCCTGCACGGCAAGATACTCGACGATGCGCTCCTTGACCTTGTCGAGGCCGAAGTGATCGACGTTGAGCACCTCCTCGGCATGGTTCAGATCGGTCTTGATCTTCGACTTCTTGCCCCAGGGCAGGCCGAGCAGCCAATCCAGGTAGTTGCGAACGACGGTGGCTTCCGCCGACATCGGGCTCATCTGGCGCAGCTTCTTCAGCTCCGCGTCAGCCTTTTCGCGCGCTTCCTTGGAAAGCTTGGTCTTGGCGATACGCTCTTCGATCTCGGCCATCTCGTCGCGGCCGTCTTCGCCGTCGCCGAGTTCCTTCTGGATCGCCTTCATCTGTTCGTTGAGGTAGTATTCGCGCTGGGTCTTCTCCATCTGGCGCTTGACGCGCGAGCGGATGCGCTTTTCCACCTGCAGGACGGAGATCTCGCCTTCCATGAAGCCGAGCGCCTTTTCCAGGCGCATCTTCACGCTGGTGGTCTCCAGCATTTCCTGCTTTTCGACGATCTTGATCGAAAGGTGCGAAGCCACCGTGTCGGCCAGCTTCGAATAGTCCTCGATCTGGCTGGCAACACCGACGACCTCGGGGGAGATCTTCTTGTTGAGCTTCACGTAGCTTTCGAACTCGGAGACGACCGAGCGGCTGAGCGCCTCGATCTCGACCGGGTCTTCCTCCGGCTCGCTCAGCGTGTGCGCGGCAGCTTCGTAGAATTCTTCGCGCGGCGTGTAGCCGTCGATCTTGGCGCGCGCGCGGCCTTCGACCAGCACCTTGACGGTGCCGTCGGGCAGCTTCAGCAGTTGCAGGACGTTGGCGATGGTGCCGACTTCGTAGATCGCGGACGGTTCCGGATCGTCGTCGGTGGCGTTGATCTGGGTGGCAAGCATGATCTGCTTGTCGGTGCCCATGACTTCCTCAAGCGCACGGATCGACTTTTCGCGGCCGACGAAAAGCGGCACGATCATGTGCGGGAAGACTACGATGTCGCGGAGCGGCAGGACCGGGTAGGTCGCGCTTTCAGTCGCCGGTGACGTTTTGTTCGTCATGTCATTTCCTTTCCGTCCCGATTTCGGGCCCGTTTCCGGGAGCCCTACAGGCACTCCCGGCTGTCATATTTTCCACATGAAAGTGGAGTGCAACCGCGTCCATTTCAAGGCTCGACGCAGACATCCACAAACTGTGGCCGGGTCCCTCTGACTACGCATCAATGCTGTTGCGGACCTTGCGACGGACTACAAGCTCTTGGACCGCAACCATTAAGGTCCTTCATTGAATCGTCACATCATTGCGTTGTTTGCGGCACTTTAGCAACAATCGAATTGTGAAATCTGCGCCCCTGCGTTCGTGTCTCAACAGCTAAGTGTGAAGACATGAAGTAGACATGAAAAAGCCCGCACGAGGCGGGCTTCTCAAAGGATATTTCAGGACGCTCAGGCCGAAACGTTGGTCTTTTCGTCCGACCGTTCCGAGTAGATGTAGAGCGGCCGGGCAGAGCCCTTGACCACCTCGTCGGAGATGACCACTTCGCGCACGCCTTCGAGCGTCGGCAGCTCGAACATGGTGTCGAGCAGGATCTTTTCCATGATGGAGCGAAGGCCACGGGCACCCGTCTTGCGCACGATCGCCCGGCGGGCAATCTCGCGAAGCGCGTCCTCGTGGAAGGTCAGTTCCACGTCTTCCATCTCGAACAGGCGCTGGTACTGCTTGATCAGAGCGTTCTTCGGCTCGGACAGGATCTGGATCAGCGCATCTTCATCGAGATCTTCGAGCGTCGCCAGAACCGGCAGACGACCGATGAATTCCGGGATCAGGCCGAACTTGACGAGATCTTCCGGCTCCAGTTCGCGCAGGACTTCACCGACGCGGCGATCTTCCGGCGAGCGGACCGTTGCGCCGAAACCGATCGAGGTCTTCTCGCCACGGGCGGAGATGATCTTGTCGAGGCCGGCAAAGGCGCCGCCGCAGATGAACAGGATGTTGGTCGTATCCACTTGCAGGAATTCCTGCTGCGGATGCTTCCGGCCGCCCTGCGGCGGCACCGAGGCAACCGTGCCTTCCATGATCTTCAGAAGCGCCTGCTGCACGCCCTCGCCCGATACGTCGCGCGTTATCGACGGATTGTCGGACTTGCGCGAAATCTTGTCGACTTCGTCGATATAGACGATGCCGCGCTGCGCGCGCTCGACGTTGTAGTCGGCGGCCTGGAGCAGCTTCAGGATGATGTTCTCGACGTCTTCACCGACGTAACCGGCTTCGGTCAGCGTCGTGGCGTCGGCCATGGTGAACGGCACGTCGATGATACGGGCGAGCGTCTGGGCGAGATAGGTCTTGCCGCACCCCGTCGGGCCGACCAGCATGATGTTCGACTTCGCCAGTTCGACGTCGCTGCCCTTGGCGGCGTGCGCCAGGCGCTTGTAGTGGTTGTGAACGGCGACCGACAGGATGCGCTTGGCCTGCTGCTGGCCGATGACGTATTCGTCCAGAACCTTGATGATTTCCTGAGGGGTCGGAACACCGTCGCGGGACTTGACCATCGAGGTCTTGTTCTCTTCGCGAATGATGTCCATGCACAGTTCGACGCATTCATCGCAGATGAATACGGTCGGTCCGGCAATCAGCTTGCGGACTTCGTGCTGGCTCTTGCCGCAGAACGAACAATAAAGTGTATTCTTCGAGTCACCGCCGTTGCTTCCGCTGACCTTGCTCATTTCGACTTCCTTCCAGCACGCCGGACACTTTCAAGATAAGTGTCGCGGACCACTCAATTTGCCCCGCGCCTCAACCTCACGCAGGGCTTCCGGGAGTACTTGCCGCCCCTGGCGAAGACGCCCGACGCGGCCGCAACGACTCTCCCAACTCGAACCAACACTACGCCGTCAGATTCCAACATAGCATTAATGGTTCATATTACCGGCTTTACCCTGTCGATAAAGCCCTTGAGCCATTACAATTGTGTCACAATTACATCTATCCCGACACAAATGCGCGTTATCAGGCCTGCTCGCCGCCTTCGATTTCTTCGCGCGAGGTCAGCACCTTGTCAACGAGGCCCCAGCTCAGAGCTTCGTCCGCGTTCATGAAATGATCGCGATCGAGCGTCTGCTCGACTTCCTCGTAGGTGCGGCCGCAATGCTTGACGTAGACCTCGTTGAGGCGACGCTTCATCTTCAGGATGTCCTTGGCGTGACGCTCGATATCCGAGGCCTGGCCCTGGAAGCCGCCCGAGGGCTGGTGAACCATGATGCGCGCGTTCGGCGTGGCGAAACGCATGTCCTTGTGGCCGGCGGCCAGGAGCAGCGAACCCATCGAGGCGGCCTGGCCGACGCAGAGCGTCGAAACGGCCGGCTTGATGAACTGCATCGTGTCGTAGATCGCCATGCCCGACGTGACGACGCCGCCCGGCGAGTTGATGTAGAGCGCGATTTCCTTCTTCGGGTTTTCCGCTTCGAGGAAAAGAAGCTGGGCGCAGACGAGCGTTGCCATCTGATCTTCGACCGGGCCGGTCACGAAGATGATGCGCTCCTTCAGAAGGCGCGAAAAGATATCGTAGGAACGTTCACCGCGGTTGGTCTGTTCAACAACCATCGGCACCAGTGCCAGGGCGGTATCAACGGGATTTCTCATATCGAACCTTCATCAATCGGGTTCGCAAAACCTTTGCGAACCGGGAATCACGGGATTTACCTTCTGCTCCTACATAGAGTGTCAACACCCTGCACTTCAAGTCGCGAAGCTTCGATAAGCTTAATCGAAGGCACTGTTCGCCTCGAAGTTTGGCCGTCCTCCACACATGGTTGGCGATAGAGCATTTTTCGCGCAACGTCCTCGACCAAGACCGCACACCCAGACGCTGCGCACAGGGATCAACGGTATCGGTAAACGAAGCGCAAATGAGGCAAGCAGGCCACGGGTCACAGCTGCGACTCGATCGGCAGAATGCGGATCAGCCCGGCGATCATGCGCCTTGTTAGGCTCGCATCCGGCTCATGGCGCACCAGCCGCTCGGAGCCATTGGCGCGATCACGCCAGATGAGGCGTGATCCTTCGATGTCGACCCGGTAGCTGATTGCCGGAGAGGTTTCCTCCTCGAACATGGAAGCCAGTTCGCCGGCAAGTGCCGCATCCTGAAAGACCACGCCCATTTCGGTATTGAGCGAGGCGGAGCGCGGGTCGAAGTTCATCGAGCCGACAAAACCGTTCAGGCCGTCGACCACGAAGGCCTTGCTGTGCAGGCTCGCATTGCGGCGTCCGAACAGCGTCATGCGGTGCCCCTCGGCAACATCGCCCTGCTCCTTCAACTCGAAGAGCGCGACGCCGGCCCGGATAAGCTTGCGGCGATATTTGACATAACCGCCGTGAACGGCGGCAACGTCGGTCGCCGCAAGCGAATTGGTGAGCACCGCGACGCGAGCGCCGCGCGAAACGATGGCGGCGAGCTCCCGTGTGCCGGCAACGCCGGGGATGAAGTAGGGCGAGATGATCCTCAGATCCCGCGTGGCAGCCTCGATCAGCGGAAAGAGCTCGCGCAACAGCCAGTTCTGGCGTCGCTGCATCAGCGCCTTTTCCGGCGGATCGGATGCCAGTCGGATATCGGAACTCCAGTGAAGCTGCCGCGTGCCATGGTAGATCTCGGCCTCCTCCGCCGCCTTGTCGATGCGTTCCAGATAGAACCGCCCCGCCGGCGTGCGGGCCAATCCGTCGACGGCCTCGCGTAGCGCGGGCAAATACTGCTTGCGCGGCGTGCGCAGCGCTGCGATCGGAAGCACGGAGGCACTGTTCCAGTAGCGGTCGAACATGGCCGACGCCTGATCCAGCACCGGCCCCACCATCCAGACATCGAGATCGCGGAAATTGGAGAGTTCGGCGGCATCGAAATAGGCGTCGCCGATGTTGCGGCCGCCGGCAATGGCAACGCGGCCATCGGCCACCCAGAGCTTGTTGTGCATGCGGCGCGTGGCGCTGAAAGCGCGGATCGCCATTTCGAAGCCGCGGCGAAAGCGATCAGTGCGCGCCCGGCTCGGATTGAAGAGCCGCACGTCGATATGGGGGTGGGCGTCGAGCGCGATGCACATGCGGTCGTGGATGCCGGCATTGATGTCGTCGAGCAGCAGCCGGACACGCACGCCGCGGTCTGCAGCCGCCAGGATCTCACGGGCAAGAAGAAGTCCGGTCAGGTCGCCCTTCCAGTAATAGTACTGCAGATCGAGGCTGCGTCCGGCGCGCCGTGCCGCGTGCGCGCGCACAACCAGGGCCTCGATATTGTCGGAAACCAGCGCCACGCCATTGGCACCCGCCTGGGCGTCAACGAGCGGCGCCAGATAACGGTCTAGCTCCGTGCCTGCATCGGCCAACGGAAGGGCGCTTGACGGCGGCCCGTGTGGGCGTCGGCCGAAACGGCCGTAGATGTAAAGCACGGTCGCCACGAGCAGTCCGAGGATGGCGGCAATGGTGAACAGGACAGAGGACCACATCGAAAACTCGTCCGCGCGCTCAGGCCGACCCCGCGCGACCCGCTTCCACCCGCTTGCCGTCTCTTGGCTCCGGCTGCACGGCCTTCAGGTCGATCGAGGCCTTTACGGGCAGATGATCCGAGGCGATCCGCGCCAGCGGCGAGTCGTGCACCGCGACCGACGTCACCAGATGGTGCGGATTGCCGAGCACACGGTCGAGCGGTAACAGCGGGAAGCGCGAGGGAAAACTGGCGACCGTCGCATGGGACGGATCGAATACCGGGCTGAGGAAGGACAGCGACGAACGCCGCCCCATCCGCCATTCGTTGAGATCACCGATGAGCAGGGTCGGCCGCCCGTTGGCATCGGACGCCGCCTCGAGGATCGCCTCGGCCTGCTGGGCGCGCGAATGCCGGAGAAGGCCGAGATGGGCGGCGATGATGCGCAGCGGCCCGACTTTCAGGTCGAGATCGACGACCAGCGCACCGCGCGGCTCGACGCCAGGGAGCTTCAACTGCCGCACGTCGGAAACGGCGCCCTCGCGCAGCAGCAGGACGTTACCGTGCCAGCCATGCCCCTTGGTCGAAAAGCCGGAAATCGGCACCGAAACAAGATGCGCCTCGCGGCGCAGGTGCTCGAGATCGAGAAGACCGGCGCGCTCACCGAAGCGCTGATCAGCCTCCTGAAGCGCCACGATATCGGCACCGAGTTCACCGATGACATTGGCGGTGCGGCCGGGGTCGAAGCGCCCGTCGGTGCCGACGCATTTGTGGATGTTGTAGGAGGCGATGACGATATCGCCGCGGCTGACCGCGGCTTCGCGGTGAACGACGGTGGGACGTCTCTTGCGGATCGCAGCGACGATCCCCGCCGATAGACTGGACTGGTTTTTTCCCATGCCGCTCCCTGCTTGCTGGCCGCATCATGCGCAAATAGGTCGCCTGGTGCCATAGAAAAAGGGAGGAAAGCGGAAGTTTGTTCCCCGCGGATGGCGCACCGGAAGACGCGGGCGCCGGCGGCGAACGCACGCTACCGGCGCCCCCTTCCTGCTTTTCAGTTCAGTCGGCCGGCCCTGCAAACAGGATCAGGTTTCCGTCGGGATCGAGCACGATAAACGTACGCGCACCCCAGGGTTCCGTGCGCAACGCTTGATGAAAAGAGACCCCGGCCGATTGGTAGGCCAGGTACAATTGTTTGATGTCATTGGCGGTATCGAGGGCGATGGAGGCGGAAAGCAGGTGCTCGCGCTGTCGGATGTCGCCGACGAAGACGGGTTCGCAGACGAGACGCAGGGCAAGCCGAGCATTGTCCCGGATCACCTGCCCATAGAAGGGCGGATCGCCGTAGACGAAATCGACCGCAAAGCCGAGCTTCTCGGTGAAGAAGTCGCACGCGGCCCTTATATCGGCAACGAACAACTGTGCGGCTGTCGATTGCAGCACCGGCTGCGGTGTGGCGGGTTTCAATTGTTTGGTCATTGTCAGGGCTCCTGATTTGAGCGCCTGCCAGCTTTCGAACCCCGATTGACGCGCGACGAGTTCCTGCGCGTCAGCGAGCTTGAACTCAGCCGTCAAAATGGCGTGATCGTCAAGATCGCGGAAGCGCGGCAAGGCAGCCCTGATCTCGGCCGCGACCGGATAGTACTGGTCGCGATGCCATCTGAGGTATTGCTTCGCCTGCTTCTTCAGGTTTTCAAGGTTTGGCATGGGCGCAACTACGGTCTGTGTTCCGTAGGCGGGCGTTGCCCTTTCAGCTCTCTGCCGATGCGCCCTACGCAGCCAGGAGAGATTGGCCGCCATGGCACGTGCTGTCAACGCCCCGACGGGTGCGACATCCACGCTTGCCGGCCGAACCGCGATTCCCTTAGACATAGGGGCCATTGAAGTCCGCGAAGAGCCCCTGCCATGCCTGCCATTTCCATCGACCGCGCGCTGAGGCGCGTTTCCATCGACGCGCGCGATCCAGCCTTCTACCGTGACCCGCTCGCAGCCTATGCCGAGATCCATGCGCAGTGCCCGGCCTTCTTCTGGGAGGAACGGCAGCAGTGGTATTTCGCTGGCTACGACCAGGTGAACGCGCTTCTGCGCGACCGGCGTTTCGGCCGGCAGATCTTGCATGTGGCGACGCGCGACGAACTTGGACTACCAGCGCCGAAACCGCATTTGAAGGAATTCGACGCGCTCGAAGAACATTCGCTGCTGGAGCTCGAGCCGCCCGCACACACCCGGCTGCGCACGCTCGTCAACCGCGCCTTCGTCTCGCGGCAGATCGAACAGCTGCGGCCAGACATCGAGCAACTGTCCCATACCCTGATCGACGGCTTTGCCGATGACGGCGAGGTCGAACTGCTGAAGAGCTTTGCCGAAACGCTTCCCGTGACGATCATCGCCCGCATGCTCGGCATTCCCGTCGAGGCAGCGCCCGATCTGCTCGACTGGTCGCATCGCATGGTTCGGATGTATGTCTTCAATCCCAGCTACGAGACCGAGCTCGACGCCAACCAGGCTTCCGCGGATTTCGCCGATTATCTGCGCGGCATCATCGCAGAGAAGCGCCGCAACCCCGCGGACGACCTGCTGACGCACATGATCACCTCGGAAAAGGACGGCGAGCGGCTGTCGGACGCGGAGCTGGTCTCGACCACCGCCCTCCTCCTCAATGCGGGTCACGAGGCGACCGTGCATCAGATCGGCAATGCTGTGAAGACGATCCTGCAATCCGGACTTTCGGCGAAAGACCTGTTTGCGACGGATGCGGCAACCGCGCTGACGGTCGAGGAATGCCTGCGCTTTGCCGCACCGCTGCATATTTTCCAGCGTTACGCGCTGTCGGATATCGAACTCGACGAAGGCGTCACGCTGCGGAAGGGCGACAAGGTCGGCCTGCTGCTCGGAGCGTCGAATGTTGACCCTAAGAAATTCACCGACCCGAACGCCTTCCGACCGACGCGCGACGAAGGCGCCAATGTCTCCTTCGGAGCCGGCCTGCATTTCTGCATCGGCGCGCCGCTCGCCCGGCTGGAGCTTAATCTGGCGCTGCCGATCCTGTTTCGGCGCCTGCCGGGCATGCGGCTAAAGACCGAGCCCGAGGTCAAGGACGCGTTCCATTTTCACGGACTGGAACGCCTCGACCTCGCCTGGTGAGCAGCACCGAAGCCCTATGGGTCTCCGGTGCCGCAACGATTAAAGGCGGATGACATAGTCCTTGCGGGTCGTCTCCACGACTTCCCAGGTGCCCTCGAACCCGGGACGCAGGATCATGCTGTCGCCGGCGCGCAGATGCGCCGCTTCGCCACCATCCTGCGTGAGGATCGAATAACCGGAGAGGATGTGGAAATACTCCCACTCCTCATAGACGATCCGCCATTTTCCGGGCGTCGATTCCCAGACTCCGGCATAGAGGCCACCTTCGGCCTCCTCCAGGTTCCAGGTCTTGAACTGCGGCGCGCCTGAGATGAGCCGGTCGGCCGCCGGTGTACCGGTTTCCGCCTCGACGGTGGACAGGTCGAACTTCTGCATATTCGTCATCTTGGCACCCTTGCGAAGGGCGCGCTGGCGCGCCCTTCTCGGCTAGAGTTTCAGAGCTTGGCCAGCGCCTGTTCGAGGTCGGCGATGATGTCGGAGACATCCTCGATGCCGACCGAGAGGCGCACGACGTCGGGGCCGGCGCCGGCCGCCACCTGCTGCTCGGGCGTCAGTTGGCGGTGGGTGGTCGAGGCCGGGTGAATGACGAGCGAGCGCGTGTCGCCGATATTGGCGAGGTGCGAGAACATTTCCAGCCCTTCGACGAAGCGCTTGCCCGCCTCGTAGCCACCCTTGAGGCCGAAGGTGAAGACGGCCCCGGCGCCCTTCGGCGAATAGCGCTGCTGCAGCGCGTGGTTGGGGTCGTCCTCAAGCCCGGCATAGTTGACCCACGAAATCTTGTCGTGCGTCTTCAACCACTTG
The DNA here is from genome assembly GCF_000799055.1 of Ensifer sp. ZNC0028. NCBI lineage: Bacteria > Pseudomonadati > Pseudomonadota > Alphaproteobacteria > Hyphomicrobiales > Rhizobiaceae > Ensifer > Ensifer sp. ZNC0028. The sequence continues at coordinate 138,232 of NZ_JTLA01000009.1, read as the reverse complement.
GCGACAGCAAGCGCGTTGTCGCAATGGCGCTGCATGCGCAGCGGCAGGGTCTCGGAACCGGTGACCAGCATGAAGGCATTGAACGGCGAGATCGCAGGGCCGAAGTCGCGCAGGCCGAGGACACGCGCGGCGATGGCGAAGGCGATGTTGCCGAAGGTCTGGTGCAGCACGACACCGGCATATTCCGGACGCGGCTCAGACAACATCGGGTATTTTCCGGACTTCGACCAGTCGAAGGTGCCGCCATCGACGATGACGCCGCCCATGGAGTTGCCGTGGCCGCCGATGAACTTCGTCAGCGAGTGCACGACGATATCGGCACCATGCTCCAGCGGCCGCAGCAGGTAGGGCGTCGCCATTGTGTTGTCGACGATCAGCGGCAGCTCGTGCTTGCGGGCGACCTCGGCGATGGCAGCGATATCGACGAAGGTGCCGCCGGGATTGGCGAGGCTCTCGATGAAGATCGCCTTGGTGCGCCGGTCGATCTTCGCTTCAAAGGAAGCCGGATCGGCGGGGTCGGCCCAGCGGACCTGCCAGTCGAAGGATTTGAAGGCGTGGCCGAACTGGTTGACCGAGCCGCCATAGAGCCGGTTGGCGGCGATGAAATTGTCGCCCGGGCTCATGATCGTGTGGAAGACGAGAAGCTGTGCGGCGTGGCCGGAGGCAACGGCGAGTGCCGCAGTACCGCCTTCAAGCGCGGCGATACGCTCTTCGAGCACTGCCTGCGTCGGGTTCATGATGCGGGTGTAGATGTTGCCGAACTGCTGGAGCCCGAAAAGCGCCGCGGCATGGTCGGTGTCGTTGAAGACGAAGCTCGTCGTCTGGTAGATTGGCGTCGCCCGTGCACCCGTGGTCGGGTCGGGCTGCGCCCCCGCATGAATTGCGAGCGTGTTGAAACCAGGATTGTCTTTCGTCATTTCGTCCCTCCCATGACCAGAGCGCGGCCGCCAGCCGGCGCGCCGAGGCGCTCTATCACCTTGAATCTACGCGTGAACCGCTATCGTGCTCGCACGGTTGAGCGCGCAAGCCGCGGCACTATTCCAGAGCCTACGCATGCGGTCAAAGAGGATTTTTCAAGAACTGACGGTTGTGTGGTCCGCCGGCGATGCGCCGACCGCGATCAGCCGATCAGACGCGGGTACTCGATCGCCGGACAGCGGTCCATGACCACCTTGATGCCGGCGGCTTCCGCTTTCGCCGCAGCAGCATCGTTGCGCACGGAGAGCTGGCCCCAGATCGCCTTCGGCAGCGTCTCCAGCGCGAGAATTTCATCGACGAGCGCCGGCAAGGCGTCGGCAGCGCGGAAGACGTCGACCATGTCGATCGGCTCCTTTATATCGGCAAGCCGGCCGACCACGGCCTGGCCCTGGATGCTCTTGCCGACATGCCCGGGATTGATCGGGATCACCCGGTAACCCTTGCGCAACAGAAACGCCATGACCCGATGGCTCGGACGCTCAGGATTGGGCGAAGCGCCGACAAGGGCGATCGTCTTGGTCTCGCGCAGGATGTCGGCGAGATAATAGTCCGGGTAAGCGTCGTGGTTCATCTGCGGCTTCGGATCCGTTCGTGTTAAACGGTCGTATAATGATGGCGAGGCCGGCCAAGTCAACCGTGCAGGCCGATCGTTCCCCGCCAAAGATTGCCGCTTCTGCAAGACTTTCCGGTTGCTTTTGCGCCCGTGCGGCGCGACAAGCATCACAAAGCCTGCCACATCGTTTTCCGAGGTCTCATCTTGCCCGTTGAAGTCATTGCGCTCGTCCTGTTCGGGGCGTTGTTGCACGCGACCTGGAATGCGTTGGTCAAGGCGGGAACGGAAAAGTCGCTCGACGCTGCAATGATCGCGCTCGGGGCCGCAGCCGTCGCCATCCCCTTCCTGCCGTTCATGCCGTTGCCCAAACCGGAAGCGTGGCCATACATCCTGGTTTCGGCACTGTTCCAGTTCGCCTATTTCCAACTCGTCGCCGCATCCTATCGCGCCGGCGACATCGGCCTTGTCTATCCGCTGATGCGCGGCGCGGCACCGTTGATCGTCGCGATGACCAGTGGGGCGTTGATCGGCGAAAAGCTCACCTTCGGGACGATGATCGGTATTCTAACGATCTCTGCCGGTGTGCTGACGCTCGCCTTCGAGTCGCGCAAGGGCGGCAAGAACGCGATCGTGCTTGCGCTGCTTAATGCCTGCGTCATCGCAAGTTACACCTTTGTCGACGGTATCGGCGCGCGCGTTTCAGGCAACGCCATCTCCTACACGCTGTGGATGGCGCTGCTGCCGCCGGTGCTGCTGTTCACCTGGGCTTTCGCCCGGCGCGGCATCAAGCCGGTCGCCCGCCACGTCTACAAGAACTGGTGGCGGGGCCTCATCGGCGGCGCCGGCTCGATCGGCGCCTATGGCCTGGCGCTCTGGGCCATGACCAAGGCGCCGGTCGCAACCGTCGCAGCGCTCCGCGAAACCTCGATCCTCTTTGCCGTGGTGATCTCGGTCGTGTTCCTGAAAGAACCGGTCAGCGTCTGGCGCATCGCGGCTGCCTGTGTGATCGCGCTTGGCGCCCTGCTCCTGAAGCTCGCCTGAGCGTCAGTCTTCCTTCCATTCCGGCATGCGCTTGCCGAGGAACGCGCCAATGCCGTCCTCGGCATCGCGCGCCAGCATGTTCTCAACCATGACGCCGACGGCGTAGTCGTAAGCCTCCGGCAGGTCCATCTCCGCCTGGCGATAGAAGGCCTCCTTGCCGATCTTCAGCGCCTGCGGCGACTTCGAGGCAATGACTGCGGCGTATTTGTCGACCACCTGGCGCAGATACTGCTGCGGTACGATGCGGTTGACGAGACCGAAATCCTTGGCGGTCGAAGCGTCGATGGTCTCACCGGTCAAGAGCATTTCCATCGCCTGCTTGCGATGTGCCGCACGCGTGAGCGCGACCATCGGCGTCGAACAGAAGAGACCGATATTGACGCCGGGCGTGCAGAAGGTGGAGCTGTCGGTGCAGATCGCAAGGTCACAGCTGGAAACGAGCTGGCAGCCAGCTGCCGTTGCCAAACCATCGATCTCGGCGATGACGGCCTGCGGCAGCCGTGTGATTTTCAGCATGAGATCGGCGCAGAGGCGTATCGTCCGCTCGAAGAAGGCGCTGCCGCGATCGTCGTCTTCGCGGTGCGCGGTCATTTCCTTCAGATCGTGACCGGCGGAAAATAGCTTGCCGGTCGCGGCGAGCACGACCACCTTGATGTCTTTGGAGGTTGCGACCAGATCGAACTCGGCGTGCAGTGCCTCCATCATGGCGATCGACAGCACGTTGGCCGGCGGGTTGTTGAGTGTCAGCCGCAAGACAGGCCCCGAACGTTCTTTCAGCAGCAGGCCGTTCGGCTCTTCCTTCTTGAACGATACGACGTCGGCCATCTTTTTCTCCTGGAACTTGAACGTTGGCTTGGTGGTACGCCGGCAGCGCGTGCCGTGCAAGCCGACAGGCACACCCGCTGACGCATTCCGCCTACGACCATTTTCCGCCTTGCGTCGGGCCATCAGTCGGTTTCAGGTGGCGGGCAGACATGTTGAAGGATGCAATGCATGACCATCGAGCCGATCATGACCGTCGACGACCTCAACCGGTTTCTCGACACGGATTTCCCGCAGGTCCACACTGACGGCAAGGTCTTCCATGTCACGGCGGTCGGTCCGGGCTTTGCCACCATGCGGCTCGATCCGAACGAACGGCATATCCGGCCGGGCGGAACCGTATCCGGCCCTACCCTGTTCGCGCTCGCCGATGTTTCCGCCTATATCGCGCTGATCGCCCATATCGGGCCGGTTGCGCTTGCCGTCACCACCAATCTCAACATCAACTTCCTGCGCAAGCCCGAGCCGGAACCGCTCGAATGCACCTGCCGGATCCTCAAACTCGGCAAGCGGCTTGCCGTTCTCGACGCATCGATCGTCAAGGTTGGCGACGACGACCTCGTCGCGCACGCCACGGCGACCTATTCGATTCCGCCGCGATAATTTGTGGTATCAAAATACCTCACTTGCAACATATTGTTTTTACTTGATTTTATTTCCGTAGCGCAGATTTCGCGTTCTTGACGCTTGTTTCGCACTTGCGTATAAGCTGCCGCAGATCGCGGTCCTTACGGGCCGCTTTCTCTTTTGCCCGGGAAACTGGGCAAAACCAAGCAACAAGAAACGCCCAGCGGTTCGCCGCTCGGGTCCAAAGAAAGATTTTGATATGGCAACCTTCGTTCAGAAGCCTGCAGAGGTGGAGAAGAAGTGGATCATCATCGACGCCGAAGGCCTCGTTGTTGGTCGCCTCGCTTCCCTCATCGCGAACCGCCTGCGCGGCAAGCACAAAGCTACCTTCACCCCGCATGTTGACGACGGCGACAACGTCATCGTCATCAACGCCGAGAAGGCAGTTCTGACGGGCAAGAAGTACACCGACAAGAAGTACTACTGGCACACCGGCTACCCCGGCGGCATCAAGGAGCGCACTGCGCGCCAGATCATCGAAGGCCGCTTCCCGGAGCGCGTCCTCGAGAAGGCCGTCGAGCGCATGGTTCCGCGCGGCCCGCTCGGCCGTCGCCAGATGAAGAACCTGCGCGTATACGCAGGCGCCAACCACCCGCATGAAGCACAGCAGCCGACCGTCCTCGACGTCGCCAAGCTGAACAGCAAGAACACAAGGAGCGCCTGATAATGGCTGACCTTTCCGCTCTCAAGGACATCGCCACGACCGCGGAACCGGCTGCTCCGGTTCACGTCAAGAAGGTCGACGCCCAGGGTCGCTCCTACGCGACCGGCAAGCGTAAAGACGCTGTCGCCCGCGTCTGGGTCAAGCCGGGCACCGGCAAGATCACCATCAACGGCAAGCCCTACGCGGCTTACTTCGCCCGTCCGGTTCTGCAGATGATCCTGCAGCAGCCGATCGTCGCAGCTGCCCGTGACGGCCAGTTCGACATCGACGCGACCGTTGCTGGCGGTGGTCTTTCCGGCCAGGCCGGTGCCGTTCGTCACGGCATCTCCAAGGCACTCACCTACTTCGAACCGGGCCTGCGCTCTGTCCTGAAGCGTGGTGGCTTCCTCACCCGCGACAGCCGCGTGGTCGAGCGTAAGAAGTACGGCCGTGCGAAGGCACGTCGTTCGTTCCAGTTCTCGAAGCGTTAATCGCTTCAACTGCGACACTTGGAAAGGCGGGGCTTTGCTCCGCCTTTTTTTGTTATCATCCGACGCACCATATCCCGCAACGTCGAGCCTTTGAGGCACCGCATGACCCGTTCTCCCGTCGCCAAGACCCCAGAGCCGCCCTATTACATCGTCACCTTCGCCTCGCGGCGCACGGCCGGTGATCACGGCTATGACAACATGGGAGACGAAATGGAGCGGCTTGCACGCGAGCAGCCGGGTTTTCTCGGCCTGGAAAGCGTTCGCGGCGCCGACGGCTTCGGCCTCACCAATTCCTACTGGGCCGATGAAGAAAGCATCGCGGCCTGGAAAAACAATGTCCGCCACCTGACGGCCCAGCGGCTCGGCCGCGAGCGCTGGTACGAGGATTACCAGGTGCGCGTCGGCAAGATCGAACGCCAATACGGATTCGAGCGCTCGTAGTTCTCCCGCGAGATAAGGGCACCACTGGCGACCGGCTTAAATCGGCAGCTCCGTCGTCGACTTGAGTTCGCGCAGGACGAAACTCGACACCACCGTGCGCACATGCGGATTGCGCATCAGGTAGCGCGTCATGAAGGCATCGTAGCTTTCGACGTCATTGGCGCGGATCTTCAGCATATAGTCGAACGTTCCGGATAAAGCGTAGCACTCCATGATCTCCGGCCGCTCGCGCACGACGGCGGAGAAGGCGGCAATCGCCTCATCGTGGTGATCTTCGAGCGTCACATGGGCGATGATGCAGAGTTTCAGATCGAGCTTTGCCGCATCGAGCAGCGCGACGCGCTTGCGGATGACGCCATCCGTCTCCAGTTCCTGCAGCCGTCGCCAGGCCGAGCTTTGCGACATGCCGGCTTTTTCGGCGAGATCGGAGAGAGACTGGCCGCTATCGGCCTGAATCAGCCGCAGCAGCTTTCGAACGGGCTGAAGACTTTCTTTCACATCGGACGGCATTTCGAATTTTCCTCCCGCCATCAGGCCTCCACCTGGCAACTGTGGAACAAATACTCGCTCCATCCGCGATACAATTGCAACAGGAGAGTTCATCTGACGAATGAGGAGACGTCATGACGAAGGAAAGCAGCTACACAGCCAAACTGCCGGAACCGGACGGCACTTATCTGTACACCCCGGAAGAAGATGCGATCTGGGGCGAGCTCTATCAGCGGCAGATGACGCTGCTCGCCGACAAGGCCTGCGACGAATATCTGGAAGGCGCAAAGACGCTCGATCTCGGCCCTGATCACGTGCCGCAGTTGAAGGACGTGAACCGGCGCCTCGCGGAAACCACCGGCTTCGGCGTCGAAGGGGTACCTGCCCTCATTCCGCCGTCCCGCTTCTACGAACTGCTGTCTCAGGGCAAGTTTCCGCTGGCGACCTTCATTCGCCGCCGCGAGCATATCGATTACATCGAAGAGCCCGACATCTTCCACGAGGTCTTCGGCCACTGCCCGCTGCTCACCAACCAGAGCTACGCCAACTTCGTGCGCCGCTTCGGCGATAAGGCGGTTTCGCTCGGCAAGGGCTATTCCTGGCATATGTTCCGGATCTTCTGGTTCACCGTCGAGTTCGGCCTGATCAACACGCCGAAGGGTCGCCGCTGCTATGGCGCGGGCATCGTGTCTTCGCCCAACGAGACACGCAATGCGATGGGAACCCCAGGTGTCGAGTTTCGGCCCTTCGATCTGATGACCGTGCTGCGCACGCCCTATCGCATCGATATCGTCCAGCCGATCTATTACGTGATCGACAGTTTCGCCCAGCTCGAGACGATCATTGAAGAGGATATCGCCGCGCGCATCACCGAAGCCAAGGCGCTTGGCGACTTCGCCCCGACCTACGAAGCCAAGGCCTCGTAATCGCCGAAGAAACGGCCGGCAGGGCCTTGCCTTGCCGGCAACGATTGTCCAACCTTCCGCCACCACAGGTTTGAGCGGATGCGCGCAGAGGATGCGCGCTGTCCGGCTCCGAGGCAGAGGCGGGATATGGCGAACAGGACAATCGATCATGCGCTGACGGCGCGCTCACTGACATCGGCGGCGTCCGATCCGACCCATGCCGGCATTCTCTCCTTCATGCGCCGCAAATATTCGAAGCAGTTGAAGGGCGTCGATGCCGTCGTCTGGGGGATTCCCTTCGACGCCGCCACGTCCAACCGTCCCGGCGCCCGCTTCGGGCCGCAGGCGATCCGCCGCGCCTCGGCAATCTTCGACAACGACCCGCAATACCCGTTCGACCGCGATCTCTTCGCGGAGATGGCAACGGTCGACTATGGCGACTGCCTGCTCGACTACGGCAACCATTCGAAGACGCCGGCAACGATCGAACGCGAAGCGGCCAAGATCATCAGGAGCGGCGCTTATCTGCAGACGCTCGGCGGCGACCACTTCGTCACCTATCCCATCCTGAAGGCGCAGGCGGCGCTGCACGGTCCCCTCGCCCTCGTCCAGTTCGACGCCCACCAGGATACCTGGTCGGACGAGCGCGGTCGCATCGACCATGGCTCCTTTGTCGGCCGTGCGGCGCGCGAAGGGCTGATCGACACGGACGCCTCGATCCAGATCGGCATCCGCACGCACGCGCCCGAGGATTGCGGCATCCGCATTCTCTATGGCTACGACGTCGAAGAAATGAGTGCCGGCGACATCGCCGAGACGATCATAAGGCAGGTCGGCGAGCGCAAGGCCTATCTCACCTTCGATATCGACTGCCTCGACCCGGCCTATGCGCCCGGCACCGGTACCCCGGTCGCCGGCGGCCCGTCGAGCGCCAAGATCCTGTCCGTCCTGCGCAAGCTCGGCGCGCTGACGGTGGTCGGCAGCGACGTGGTCGAAGTGGCGCCAGCCTACGACCATGCCGACATCACGGCGATCGCCGGCGCGACCGTCGCGATGTATATGCTGGGGCTGCATGCAGAGAAGCTTGCCGAGCGCGCGCCGCTTCGCTGAAGACGACCGTTGCCGTTGCGATGGAGGGCGGCTGCTTATATAGAAAAGGTGGGGTTGGCGGCGCTCCGCCGGCCTGTTGAGAAACTGATTCAATTCTATGCCAGAGTGATTCCGGAACGGCTTCTAACTGTCTGGCAGAACGGGAAAATCATGAAACCGAAGATCTTCATCGATGGCGAACACGGCACCACGGGCTTGCAGATCCGCACGCGCATGGCCGGCCGTAGCGATCTCGAACTGCTTTCCATTCCGGAAGCGGAACGACGCAACGCCGCGATGCGCGAAGATCTTCTGAACGAAGCAGACATCGCCATCCTCTGCCTGCCGGACGACGCCTCGCGCGAGGCGGTTTCGATGGTCTCGGGCAACAACAAGGTCCGCATCATCGACACCTCGACCGCGCACCGGATTGCACCCGACTGGGCCTATGGCTTTGCCGAAATGGACAAGGCGCAGCCGGAGAAGATCCGCAGCGCCCTTTGCGTCGCCAATCCCGGCTGCTATCCGACCGGCGCGATCGGCGTGATCCGCCCGCTGCGCCAGGCCGGCATCCTGCCCGACGGCTATCCGGTGACGGTCAATGCGGTTTCCGGTTACACCGGCGGCGGCAAGCAGATGATCGCGCAGATGGAAGACGAGACCAATGCCGACCACATCAGCGCACCGCACTTCCTCTACGGCCTGACGCTCAAGCACAAGCACGTGCCCGAGATGAAGATGCACGGCCTGCTCGACCGCGCACCGGTCTTTGCACCCTCCGTCGGCAAGTTCGCACAGGGCATGATCGTCCAGGTGCCGCTCTATCTCGAGGACCTCGCCGCCGGTACGACACTCGAGACGATCCACGCTGCGATCGTCGCGCATTATGCCGACCAGTCGATTGTGGAGGTCGTGCCGCTCCAGGAGAGCGAAAAGCTCGCCCGCATCGACGCCACCGAGCTTGCCGGCAAGGACACGATGAAGCTCTTCGTCTTCGGCACCCCTGGCGGCAACCATGTGAACCTCGTCGCCCTGCTCGACAATCTCGGCAAGGGCGCCTCGGGCGCGGCGGTCCAGAACATGGACCTGATGCTGTCGGCCTGATCGGCAATCGGCTGAAAAACAAAAGACCCCGGCGAGCCGCTCGCCGGGGTCTTTCTTTTTCCGGATTTCGCCGGGCGTCAGTCGCGCAATTCGATCGCCGTCGGCCGCGGGTACTCGCCGTAGAAACCGCGCCAGTGGGCGATGGCAAAGCCAAGCACCACAAGCGCGCCACCCTGGTGCGCCACGCCCCAGCCGACCGGCACCTGCAGCACCAGCGTAGTGACGCCGATCACCGCCTGCACCGAGACGAGCAGGAACAGGAGCACGGCACGGCGCGCATGGGTCGTTTCGGGTGCTGCGCGCAGCGAGGCAATCATATGCATCAGTGCGAAGGCAAAGAGCACATAGGCGCCAATGCGGTGGACGAACTGCACCGTCTTCGGGTTCTCGAACAGGTTGATCCACCAGGGCTGCTGCAGGAACAGGTCTTGCGGGATGATCGCGCCGTCCATCAGCGGCCACGTGTTGTAGCTGAAGCCGGCATCGAGACCGGCGACGAGCGCGCCGAGATAGATCTGGAACAGACTGAAGATGGCGATGATCATGGCCATCTTGCGCGAGCGGTCGGTGGGCGCCGCTTCATTCGAATGCCGACTGAGCCCGCGGAAGATCCACATGCAGGCGGCAAAGATCAGACAGGCGATGACGAGATGCGTCGCCAGCCGGTACTGGCTCACTTCCGTGCGCTCCACCAGGCCCGAGGAAACCATCCACCAGCCGATGAAACCTTGAAAACCGCCAAGCGCAAGGATCCCGAGCAGCGGCATGCGCAGTTTGCGCTCGACCTTTCCGGTGAACCAGAAATAGGCAAGCGGCAGCGCGAAGATCAGGCCGATCGTGCGCGCGAGCAGGCGGTGTGCCCATTCCCACCAGAAGATCGTCTTGAACTCGTCGACCGTCATGCCGCTGTTCATCTGCTGATACTGCGGAATGCGCTGGTAGAGCTGGAACTCCTCTTCCCACTCGGCCACCGTCAGCGGCGGGATCACGCCATGGATCGGCTTCCATTCGGTGATGGAGAGGCCCGATTCGGTAAGTCGCGTCGCGCCGCCGACGAGCACCAGGGCAAAGAGGGTGAACAGCACGACCGCCAGCCAGCCGCGGATCTGCCGGCGGTTGCGGTCGGTCCTGCCGATCTCGTTTCGAAGCATTTGTTCAGTCGCCATTTCGACGCCGGCCATCATGTTCCCTCTGGTGTCGCAGGGTTGTCGGCGGCGCAACCGGACGGATCAACGGTCGCACCTTTCGGAAAGCCGTTGATTTGCACCAGAGCGGCATGCAAAACAAGGCCGAAACCTTTGCGGCATGCGGTCGCGGCCGCTCCGCGCGCATTTGCCCCTGTGAAAGATATGAAATGCCCGTACGCCTCAGAAAGCTGATCGGCACGATCCTGATCATCATCCTCGTCGTCGTCTATGCGCTTGCCGCCGTTACATTCGCCTCGCTGCTGCTTGGCGCTGCTCCCTGGTACGTGCACCTGGCCTATTTCTTCTTCACCGGCCTGCTCTGGATCTTGCCGGCCATGCTGATCATCAAATGGATGGAAAAGCCCGCTCGGGATCGTTGATCCTCGATCCGGTAGCCATTCGGGAGGACGCCCATGCGACTTGCGGTTATCGCGGACATCCACGGCAACGATCTTGCGCTCGAAGCGGTGCTCGCCGACATCAATGCACAAGGGATCACCGATATCGTCAATCTTGGCGATCATCTGAGCGGTCCCCTCAATGCCGCGCGCACGGCCGACATCCTGATGAAACGGGCGATCCCCTCGATCCGTGGCAATCACGACCGTTACCTGTTGACGGTCGATCCGCGCGACATGGGGCTCTCCGATCGCGCGGCGTTCGATGAATTGAAGCCGGAGCACCGCGAGTGGTTGGCCACCCTGCCCGTCGCACACGTCCACAGGCAAACGTTCTTCCTCTGCCATGCGACCCCGACCGACGATGAGACCTACTGGCTCGAAGCCCTGACGGCGGACGGTACGGTTCACAGGGCCGCGCGTTCGGCTATCGAGGCCGAAGCTGTCGGGATCGACTATCCGGTCATCCTGTGCGGTCACACCCACATTCCTCGCGTCGTCCGCCTCTCCGACGGACGCCTGGTCGTCAACCCCGGCAGCGTCGGCTGCCCCGGCTACACCGACAGTCGGCCCGTGGCCCACAAGGTCGAGGCCGGATCCCCGCACGCGCGCTACGCCATCATCGAGCAGTCGGGGACGGAATGGGACGCGACCTTTCGCAGCGTGACCTACGACTGGACGGCGATGTCGCAACTTGCGGCCCGCCGCAACCGCCTTGAATGGGCCAGCGTGTTGGCAACCGGCTTCATCGCGTGAGGCGTCAATTTCGTTTCACGCTTTGCTAACCGCGTTCGCCGGTTATTGCCAATCGACCTTCATAAGCACTCCCAAATTAAAGCGATCGTAGCGGGTTTGAGGTTCAATCTCTCCGCAACAAGGACCGGACGGCACCTGCGATGACGAACTCGGAACTCACCATGGACGGCTCCGGCGACCGCCGCGCGCATGCGTCCTTGCGTGCAGATCCGACCGATGCCACCGGCCGCTTCGAAATCTCGCTTCACCGCGACCTGGAGACACTCGAAACCGAGTGGCGCATGCTCGACACCCTTCCCGGGAACTCGCTGCACCATGCCTATCATTGGTGCCGCGCCTGGGCTGCGACCCACGCCAGCGACCTGGCTCTCCTACGGATTACGTTCGATGGCGAGCTCCTGCTCATCCTGCCGCTGGAAGTGGCGCGCGGACGCCTGTTTCGAACGGCAAAGCTGATTGGAACCGAGCACAGCAACCTCAACACCGGGCTGTTTGCCCACAACGCCGCGGCCATCATCACCACGCCCGCGCTTGCCGAGGCGCTTGCCCGCGCCATCTGCGACGCACTGCGCGGCCTGGCCGACATCGTCATGCTCGATCGCCTGCCGAACGACTGGCGCGGCGACCCCAGCCCCTTTGCCCTGTTTTCGGGCGTTACCAATCCCAACCCGTCGTTCCAGCTTCCCCTTCTCGGTGGCATTCAGCCCACACTAGCCCAGCTCAACGCCAAGCGGCGGCGCAAGAAGATGCGCATTTCCGAACGGCGGCTGGCTGAAATGGGCGGCTACGACTATGTGGTCGCCCGCACGAGCGACGAGGCCCAAGCCCTGCTCGACACATTCTTTCGGCAGAAGGCGACGCGCTTTGCCACGCTCGGCTTTCCCGATGTCTTCCAGGATCCGGAAACGCAGACGTTTTTCCATGCGCTCGCCGCCCGCGTGGACGACGACGTTCAGCTCATGGAACTCAATGCCATACGCCTGCGCGGCGAAAATGATGGCCGGATCGTCGCCGTCGCCGGACTGTCGCGCAAGGCGGATCACGTGATCTGCCAGTTCGGGTCGATCGACGAAGCGATTGCCGGCGACGCCAGCCCGGGTGAATTGCTGTTCTACCGCATGATCGAGCGCCTATCGGGCGAAGGCGTGCGCCTGTTCGACTTCGGCGTCGGTGACCAGCCCTACAAGCGCTCCTGGTGCACGATCGAGACGCCGTTGCGCGATATCGTGCTGCCGGTGACGCTCGCTGGCCGGCTCGCGGGCCTGCGGCACTACCTCGTCGTGAGGGCAAAAAGGGCGATCAAGGCGAACAAGGCCGTCTATGGCCGCATTCAGCGCACGCGACGGCGCAGGCAAGGCAAGACCTTCGACAACAGTGCCGACTGATCATCCACCCTAGAGCACGGTCCCTGCGCTTTGCGGCAGAGGCCCGCGCCGCCATTACGCCGCGTCGCGATCCGGATATTCGGGGTCCGATTGCACCTGGCCGGTCATCAGCACGATGTCGCGGTAGCCCGCCGCGCCGAAGCCGGTCAGTACCTCGACGATCCGTTCGTCGCTCACCGACGGTGCCGACAGGATGATTTCGGCGCCATCGCGACCGGCGATCTTCTCGACAGCCATTTCATCGGCAGGGCCGCATTCGAGCAGGACGAGATCATAGGCGTTGGTCAAGGCGTCGATGATCATCTTCAGCCGGTCGATGCCACGCATCGCCTGGCGCGGATCGGCATCGCCCTGGGGGATGATGTGCGCGTCGGAAAAGCGGTCGGCGTGGATCGTGTCCGTGAAGGGCACCTCCCCCGCCAGGAGATTGGTGATCCCCGGAAGCTGCTGCGAGCGCGCCATCAGCCGTGTCGGGCAGGCAGAGCCCGTCAGGTCGATCAGCACGACTTTCAATTCTTCTTCGGCGAGCAACCGGGCGAGCATCACGGTCGCGGTGGAGCCCTCGTCTCCGCCGGGCGAAACCGAAATCGCAACGCGCACATTGGTGGCACGCAGATGCTCGGCGACGGCTTCGATCGAGAAATCCGCCTCGGCGGCCTCCTCCTCCGTGTCCGGGGCAAGCGAAAGCTCCGCCGCAGGCAGCAAGTCGGCTGCGTCATCAGTTGCGGACGAAATGACGGGGGATGCCTCAGCCATCTGGGTCGGCGGCAAATCGGCAACGCTTGCGGCAAGCGCCGGACGGGGCCGGACCGGTGCCCGTTCGCCCGTAGCTGAAACCGGCCGCAAGGCTCGCCCGCTGAAAAGCTCGCCGAGCATGATGCCAATGCAGGTCAGGAGGAACGTTGCAAGCGCTGCAACGATGGTGATCGGCAGTACTTTCGGGAAGCTCGCGCCGGTCGGAACCACGGCACTCGAAATGACGCGTGCATCGGCCGGCGTCGCATTCTCGACGGTGCGCGATGTCGCCTCGCGATAGCGCGCGAGATAGGTCTCCAGCAATTGCCGCTGCGCGGTCGCTTCGCGCTCGAGCGCGCGCAGCCCCACCTCTTCTTCGCCGGCCTGCGCCGACTGTGCCTTCAGCGCATTCAACTGCTGCCCGAGTTGCTGTTCGCGCAGTTCGCCGACCTTCGCCTCGTTTTCGAGGCTCGTCAGGATCTTGCGGGTCTCGGTGCTGATCTGGCCGCGGATACCTTCGAGCTGCGACTTCAGCGCCTTCAGACGCGGGTGACCGTCAAGCAGGGTGGTCGAGAGGTCCGCCACTTGCGCCTGCAGGTTCGCTTCCGTCTCCTTCAGCCGCTGGATCATCTGCGAACCGACGACATCGGCAATGGTGTCCGGCGCGCGGCCGCTTGCCAGCGCCGAGCGTACGCCGGCGGCACGCGCTTCCGCATTGGCGCGCTCGCCACGCACCCGCGCCAGTTCCGACGAAATATCCGTAAGCTGCCGTGTCGCGAAGTTGGTGGTTTCACCGGTCGGCAGCAGATCGGACGAGGCGCGATAGGCCGCAACCTTCGCTTCGGCGTCGCGCACCTTCTCGCGCAGATTGGCGATCTCGGGTTCGAGCCAGCGTGTCGCCTCGGAATTGGTATCGAGTTTTGCGCCGCTCTGGAGCGCCAGGAAGACCTTCGCCATCTCGTTGGGCACGGCGGCCGCAAGCTGGCGGTCCTTCGAGGTGAAGGCGATCGCGATCACGCGCGACTTCTCCACCTGGTAGACCTGGAGCTTGTCGGAGAATTCCTTGAGCACCCTCTCCTCGGGCGGCATCTCAAGCGGATTCTTCTTCAGGCCGAGCATGACGAGAAGATCAGAAAGCGCAGAGGGCGCCGACGACGGATCGAACTCCTTGAGTTCGTAAAGCTTCATGTTACGGGCGACCTGCTTGATGAGGTCGGCCGACTTGAGCACCTGCACCTGGCTGAGAATGCCGGATTCGTCGAAGACGCGGTCGGCGCCCGCCTGGGAAGCCTGGTTGGGGCCGCTGAACTCCGGCTCGCGCGATTCGATCAGCACGCGGGTTTCGCTCTGGTAATCCGGCGCGATCATCTTTGCTGCGCCAAAAGCAAGCGCCGCCACAGCGACGGTGGCGAGCAAAACCTTGACGCGCCGATCCCAGACGGCGCGAAACAGGCCGCCGAGGTCGATATCCACATCCTGCTGTGCGCTGCCGCTTCCCGACATGCTCGTCGCTCCGAACTTTCAAATCTCGCCGGACCGTAAAGGAACATGGTAACGCAAGGGTTAATGCGATCAACCTGCGGATGGTAAAGGCCGGGCGGCATCGCCAGGTCTCCGCGAAAATTCTACCGCGAGTTTACCTGCTATTAACCCTAACGGATCGATAACGTCACAAAAGCTGGTCGTTTCCGGAGCCTATGAACCGCATGTCCACTGCAGCTATCAAGACGGGTCTCGCGATCACGGCGGCAGCGCTGTCGATGTTGCTCGGCGGCTGCACGAGCTACCAGCCCGCACCCAAAGCCTTCAGCGAAGCCACGATCCAGCCCTATCGGCTCGACAGCGGCGACCGCCTGCGCATCAACGTTTTCGAACAGGCCGGCCTCAGCGGCACCTACACGGTCGATCAGGCCGGCTACGTCGCCTTCCCCCTGATCGGCACGGTCGCCTCGCGCGGCAGAACCCTGCCCGAACTCGAAGGCATGATCGCCGCCAAGCTGAAGCAAGGCTATCTGCGTGATCCAGACGTCACGATCGAGGTCGATCGCTACCGTTCCGTCTTCATCATGGGCGAAGTCGGTCAGGCCGGCCAGTATGCTTATGTTCCGGGGATGACCGTGCAGAACGCGATCGCGGTTGCCGGCGGCTTCTCGCCGCGCGCCAACCAGTCGAACGCCGACATCACACGCAAGATCAATGGCCGCATCATCACCGGCCGGGTCCCGATCACCGACGCTGTTCTTGCCGGCGACACGATCTATGTTCGCGAACGCCTGTTCTGATCTCGATGCAACAAGAGCGGCCCTTGCGCATCATCCACTGCTTCAGGTCGCCTGTCGGCGGGATATTTCGCCACGTGCGCGACCTGGCCGAGGCGCATGCCAAGGCCGGCCATGAGGTCGGGATCCTCTGCGACAGCACGACAGGCGGCAGTCACGAGGATCGGCTGTTCGACGAAATTCGCCCCTATCTGGCGCTCGGCCTCATCCGGATGCCGATCCATCGCTCGGTCGGGCCGTCGGATTTTGCCGCGTTGTGGCGCGGCTACAAGGAAATCAGAAGTTTGCGACCGGATGTGTTGCATGGGCACGGCGCCAAAGGCGGCGTCATTGCCCGGCTCATCGGTTCAGCCCTGCGGGTCAACAAGTATCGCGTAGCCCGCCTCTATTCGCCACATGGCGGCAGCCTGCACTACCGTCCAGGCTCTCTGACCGGGCGCTTGGTCTTCCCGGCCGAGCGGATCCAGCAGCGGATCACCGACGCCCTCGTCTTCGTCTGCGACTTCGAGCGGCAGACCTATTTCGCAAAGGTCGGTGCACCGCGCGAGCGCAACGAGCTGATCTACAATGGCATCGACGACCGGGAATTCGAGGTCGTCCCGCCCCAGCCGGATGCGGTCGATTTTCTCTATATCGGCATGATGCGGGACCTGAAGGGTCCCGATCTGTTTGTGGAGGCTTTCGCCCAGACCGAACGGCTTGTCGGCCGGCCGCTGTCAGCGCTGATGATCGGCGACGGCCCGCAGCAGCAGGAATACAGCGACCTGGTGCTGCAGCAGGGTCTCGGCCGCCGTATCCGCATGCAGCCGGCGATGAAGACGCGCGAGGCCTTTGCGCTGACGCGCAACATCGTCGTTCCCTCGCGCGCCGAATCCATGCCCTATATCGTGCTTGAGGCGCTGGCCGCGCGAAAGCCTGTTATCGCCAGCCGTGTCGGCGGCATCCCGGAAATTCTCGGACGCGACAGCACCGCGCTTGCCGAACCTGCCAATGCCCGGTCGCTTGCCGACATCATGGCCCGCGCAATCACAGAGAAAGACTGGGCGGCACGTGTGATGCCCGACCCGAGCACGTTCAAGTCGCAATTTGCAGCTTCGGTAATGTCGGCGGATATGTTAAGCCTCTATCGGGAATTGTGCCGTTACCAGCCGCCCGCCGATAGCGTGTTGCCCACAACGTAAGCGTTTCTTAGTGGCTTTCTGCTATCCCGGCTGAGGGACTTCAGCGCCGGAAGACAGCCATGAACAAGTTTGACCGCCCGGGTTCGTTCGATCCCGAAGCGCTTCGCAAGAAGATTTCGGAAATCCGCGCCCGCGCGCCTGGCGAAATGCCGGACGAAACGACGACCACGGATCTCAATCCGCTGGCGCGGCAGATCGCCGAGCAGTTCAGCGCCGATACCTATTCGCCAGCGATGATCATGGGGCTGATGCGCCTGTTCGAGTTCAGCGCGCTCTTTGCGATCGGCTATGCCATTAACGCGCTTTATGTCCAGCCGGGCTTCGAGCAGCTGCCGCTCTATCTGGCAATCCTCTTTGGCGGCTCCGCCCTGGCGGTCGCTGCCATGCAGATCGCCGACACCTACCAGATCCCGGCGCTGCGCGCCTGGCTGCGGGTGATGCCGCGCATCCTCGCCTCCTGGGCCATCGCATTCGGCGGCATCGCCATCGCGCTGTTCTTCCTCAAATCCGGCCATCAGTATTCACGTGTCTGGTTCGGCGGCTGGTTCATCGGCGGCGCAATCTTTCTGATCGCCGAGCGCGCCTTCATCGCCTATTCCATCCGCCATTGGGCCCGAAACGGCACGATGGAGCGCCGCGCCGTCGTCGTCGGTGGCGGCCAGCCGGCCAAGGACCTGATCCGCACGCTCGAGGACCAACCCGACAACGACATCCGCATCTGCGGCATTTTCGACGACCGCGACGAGCGCCGCTCGCCCAACGTGATCGCCGGCTACCCGAAACTCGGAACAGTCGACGAACTCGTGGAATTCGCCCGCCTGGCCCGCATCGACATGCTGATCATCTCGCTGCCGCTGACGGCGGAAAAGCGCATTCTCCAGCTTTTGAAGAAGCTCTGGATCCTGCCGGTCGACATCCGGCTCGCCGCCCACGCCAACAACCTGCGCTTCCGCCCGCGCAGCTATTCCCATGTCGGCGACGTGCCGATGCTCGACATCTTCGACAAGCCGATCGCCGATTGGGACTCGGTTGCCAAGCGCGGCTTCGACATCTTCTTCAGCGTCGTCGCCCTGGTGCTTCTGTGGCCGATCATGCTCGGCGCGGCGATTGCGGTCAAAGCAACCTCCCCCGGCCCGATCATCTTCAAGCAGAAGCGGCACGGCTTCAACAACGAGACCATCGAGGTCTACAAGTTCCGTTCGATGTATACGCATATGAGCGACCCGACGGCCCGCAACGCGGTGACCAAGGGCGATCCGCGCGTCACCCCCGTCGGCCGCTTCATCCGCAAGTCCTCGATCGACGAACTGCCGCAGATCTTCAACGTGCTGAAGGGTGAGCTGTCGCTCGTCGGGCCGCGGCCGCACGCCGTGCTCGCCCAGACCCAGAACCGCACCTATTCCGACGTTGTCGAAGGCTACTTCGCCCGCCACCGCGTCAAGCCCGGCGTCACCGGCTGGGCGCAGATCAACGGCTGGCGTGGCGAGATCGACAATGACGACAAGATCCGCCTGCGCACCGCCTTCGACCTGCACTACATCGAGAACTGGTCGCTGCTCTTCGACCTCAAGATCCTGTTCCTGACGCCGTTCAGGCTGCTCAACACCGAGAACGCCTATTGAGCACCGTCGATACAGGCCGGCTCCCGATCGCTCGTCCCCAGCTTGCGGCGCTCTCGCTGCTCGGCTCCGGGCTCGTCGCCTTTGCCGTGTTTCTCTCCGGCTTCGTCATTTTCGAGCCGGCGCCCTATGAGCTGTTCCTGGTGGCGCTCATCGGCCTTTGGGCCCTTGTGGGCCTCAAGATCTCGCGCAGCGTCGCCCCGCTGCTGACGCTTCTAACCCTTTTCATGGTCGGCGGCATGCTGTCCCTGACGGTCATGACCGACCTGACAAAGGGGCCGATGTACATGGCGGTCTCCGGCTTCCTCGCGCTCTCCTCGGTCTTCTTCGCAGCCATCATCGAGGACCGCCACGAGCGGCTGCGGCTGATCTTCAATGCCTGGACGGCGGCGGCCATCATCACGGCACTGCTCGGCATCCTCGGCTATTTCGGCGCCGTGCCGGGTGCGGAAAACTTCACGCTCTATGGCCGCGCCAAGGGCGCATTCCAGGACCCCAACGTCTTTGGCCCGTTCCTCTCGGTGCCGGCCATGTACCTCATCCACGGCATCCTCACGCAGCCCATCCAGAAGGCGCCGCTCAAGATCGCCGCGCTGCTGGTGCTGGCACTCGGCGTCTTCCTTTCATTTTCCCGCGCAGCCTGGGCCCTCAACCTATTCTGCGTCGTCGCCTTCGTCTTCGTGATGCTGCTGAAAGAGCGAAACGGCCTCTTTCGCCTGCGTATCCTGGTGCTTGCGCTGGTCGGCGGAATCATGATCGTCGGCGCCCTCCTCGTCGCGCTGCAGTCCGAGCAGGTCGCAACGCTCTTTTCCAGCCGCTCGCAGCTGGTGCAGGATTATGACGGCGGCCACCTCGGGCGCTTCGACCGCCACAGGCTCGGATTCCTGATGTCGATGGAAAAGCCGCTCGGCATCGGCCCCATGGTCTTCAGCACGATCTTCCCGGAAGACGAGCACAACGTCTGGCTGAAGTCGCTGACCTCCTACGGCTGGCTCGGATTCATCAGCTACGTGACGCTGATCATCTGGACGCTCTCGCTCGGCTTCCGCTTTCTGCTACTCAACCGCCCCTGGCAGACCTATCTGATGATCGCCTGGGTCGCCGTCCTCGGCCATGTCGGGGTGGGCAATGTCATCGACACGGACCATTGGCGCCACTTCTACCTGCTCATCGGAATCATTTGGGGTTGCGCCGCCCTTGAATATCGCCATCGCCGGCACGCGCGCGCCGGCCGGAGCTCCTGACCATGGAACATGTGGTTCCGCGCCGGTCGCCGGCCCCTTCCCTCAAGCTCCTAGAAGTGCTGGAGCCGAGCGGCGGCGGCTCGGGCCGGCACTTCCTCGACCTCTGCCGCGGCATGCACAAGCGCGGGCATCACGTAGAGGCCGTCTATTCGCCGGTGCGCGCCGAGGAAGGTTTCGTTCGTGAACTGAAGGCAATCGGCCTGCCGGCGGTACACGCCGTCCTGATGAGACGCGCGCCCGGGCCGTCTGACGTCGGCTGCTTTCTCGAACTCCGGCGCATCATCCAGAACAACGGTTTCGACATCGTCCATGGCCACAGTTCCAAGGCCGGTGCGCTGACGCGCCTGCGGCTGCCCGGTTCTCATGTGCCGCGCATCTACACGCCACACGCCTTTCGCACGCTCGACCCGACGCTCGGCCGCGGCGGACGGCTGATCTATGGCACGATCGAATGGGCGCTGGCCCGCTTCTTTACCGATCACCTGATCTGCGTCTCCGACGACGAGTTCCATCACGCGCTGTCCCTGCACATGCCGGAGAAGCGCATGTCGGTGATCGTCAATGGCGTGGCACCACCCTCGGGCGAATTGGCGCAGACGCTGCGCGCCAGCTTCGGCATCGCGCCGGACGCTTTCGTTTTCGGCTTCGTTGGACGATTGTCCGCCCAGAAGGCGCCGGAACGGCTGATCGCCGCTTTCAAGAGTGTGGCCGCCTCGGTCAGAAACAGCCACCTGGTCATGGTCGGCAGTGGCGAGCTCGAGGGCAGTCTTCGCAAGGCGATTGCCGAAAGCGGGCTTCAGAACCGGATGCATCTGACCTCCGCCTTCACAGGCCCGCAGGCCGTGCCGGCCTTCGACCTCCTGGTGATGCCGAGCCGCTACGAGGCGATGTCCTATGTGATGCTTGAAGGGGCTGCGGCCGGCAAGGCGATCATCGCCACCGATATCGGTGGCGCGCGCACGGTGATCGAGGACGGGCGGAACGGTTATATCCTTCCCAATAGCGACGACACATCAGCACTCGCCAAGAGCATGATCAGTGCCGCGGAGCCCGAAACCTTCAAGGCCCTGTCGGCCAGCGCGGTAAGCCTGAAGGACCGCTTTACGCTTGCCGTCATGCTCGACCGCACGGAGGCCCTTTACCGGAACGCGGCTTCAAAACTGCAGAAGGCCGCCCCTCAGCCAGTCACCTAGAACGGACAGCGGCGGCGTGATTGCCGCAGCGCGCCTACAGAAAGCAAAAAAGAGGCCCTGCTGAAGGACCTCTTTTGCTGCATTTGCAGGATCGCTTAGGGCGTCGATCCTTCTGCGCCCGAACCACCGCCGGTATCAGGGTTCGAACTTGGTGCCCCCGTATCGCCGTTGGAATTGGCGGTGCCGGTATCCGGGTTGGAGCTCGCAGCACCGGTATCCGGGTTGGAACTCGCCGTGCCGGTATCACCCGATGAGCCGGTAGGCTGGCCCGGAACGAGGATGACGGCGTCGTCGGCACGGGCGGTGCCGGACGTCGAAATGACCGGCATTGCCGTCAGGGCCGAAAGCCCGAGCAACGACACGGCAAAAATCTTCGAAAGCGTCTTCATTCCATTTCCTCCTTTGGCAGGCAGGTGCCCGCCATAAGGCCATTCCATCACTTTCGCGAGGACGGCGATCGGCCCCAGCCGCGTGGACCATCGCACCGGAACGAGGCATTTTAGCGATTTCGGATGAGCGATAAATTTTATGCGTTGCAACCAACGGGGGCCCGTCCGGTTTCGTGCGCCGATCACAGCCAAGTGCGACCCGGGCCGGCGCGATGCTGAGATAGCCCGTTGCAAGGCCAAACCGAAGCTTGGAGCACCGGAGCCGGCAAGGAGACATCACGATTGCGGACGCAGCCGACCGAACTCCGGCTGGCCGAGTTTCAGCGCTCGAAAAGTCTTCGGACGGAGTGCGTCAGCCGACTGATCCGCTTGTGCCAGCGCGACTTGAGACGCTTGCTCGCCCAAGGCGTCGCTTGCCGGTACTGCAAGTACAGGGGCTGCGCCGGGTGCTGGCAACGAACGGAGTTGGGCTTGTCGTGCGTGAAATGGAAGATCGCCGGTTCGTCGGCATGCGAATGCAGGATCACATTCCAACGACGGTCGAGGGAAGCGAATTGCCCAACGAGAGCGATGTTCAAGGCGTCCTGATCGAAGAATTTCAGCCTTGCGGCCTGTGAACGGACAATCTCGAGGCAGCGGCTGGACAGATCCCTCTTCAGCCATTCCACAATGTCGATCAGCAAAACGCCGGAATTCATCGTTCTCGTTCCGTCCGGAAGCTTCAGACGCGCATTGTCCTGGTTGGAAACGCCGCCAACGGCGGCCACCGGCATGCCGGACATATCCAGGTTCAGCAACGGACGCAGACTGTCGACCACGATCGTATCGGCATCGAGATAGACAAGCCGCCCCTCCTTGCAGCCAAGGAGGTCTGGCAAGACAAGCCGGGTATAGATCGATCGGCTCCAGTTGCTGTTGGTCTTCAAGCCCTCGAATTGCCGAAGCGCTTTTTCGGACAATTCGAACAGCGTTAAGCGCAGGCGCCCGCCGCACCGTCTCAGATGCGATTTATCCTTGGGGGTCAGTCCGTCGCAGAAGACGATGACGTTGACCTCGTCGACGTCGCCATTCAGAGCCAGCGTATGCAACATCACTCCGGCGAACTCGACAAACCTGCGGTCCACGGAAGTGACGACAAAACACGCGCTTAAAGCCAAAGCCGATTCATCAGTTTCCGCACGCATTAAGCCCCCCAAATCGTGCCAGGCCATCAAGACAATGACCCGCTATTCGCCCATCCCTCACGGCAAGGCCGCCGAAGTGATCGGTCGCTTATCGAAAAGATGAAGGGAAAACAAAATTCCTCAGGGGATTTCGGCCATCAAAGCCGAAGAGGAAAATGGTCGGAGCGGCGGGATTCGAACCCACGACCCCTTGACCCCCAGTCAAGTGCGCTACCGGGCTGCGCTACGCTCCGAACCGAGGAAACCCCTATATAACCAACGCTTAGAGCGCAAGCGGGAAAATGCGGCCAGGATCGAAAAAGGAACAAACGGCGTGGAAAAGTATGCTTGGGAGCCGAAAGTCCGACAGGACATTCGGCAAATTCACGGCATGGCATCGCCCCCGTGACGCGACCGCGGACAGAGAAAGCCCCCACCATCCGCGCGCCACTGGATGTCTGCAAGGTCCGATGCTGCGTGGCGACGAAAACACCATCCGCGCGTCCGGCTACGGAACCTTCACCAAAACGAGATCCCGTCGCTCGAAACTTGCTGCCTAACGCAACGTGAGCTTGCCATCATGGATGAATTGAGGGACAGTTTGATACTGGCCCTTGAGGCCTGGAGCGTCTCCCCTTCTAGGAGAAAACCATGCCTCTTAAGTCCCTTATGGCCCTCACCGCGCTTGCGCTTCTCACGCTCTCCGGCTGTGCGACCTCGGGTTCGACCAACACGACCTATGCGCAGTGGACAGGCCCCTACCCTGAGCCTGACGTCTCCGCGGCGAGCCCCGGCGGCTTCCGCATCTCCTACTGACGCTTTTTCAAACGCTGTTGAAGTTGGTCGCGCGAACGTCCTGCGGATAGGCGCGCATATGCTCCTCGCCGTCGGGTAGCGCGCCGACGGCAGAGGCGCTGCCTTGGTGATCGTATAAAAGATAATTGCGCCGAGACGGCTCGGCCGACATTCAGTCGGCCGTCCGAAAACGGTCTTGATCGATCCTCCGGAATGGCTTTCTCAGCGCACCTGGTCGAGCAACCGCTTGCACTCCAGGAGGTCATAGAGCGCCTCCTGTAGCAGGGCGCGATCTTCCTTGCCCACGGACGAGGATTTTCCAAGAGAGATCTCGGGCACGTCGTCACTGCTGCCGCCGAAGGAGAAGAAGCGGCGGCTCGCGGGCGCCTTGGCGCGGCCAACGATCTGATCCTCCTCGGAAAGACCAGCCTTCGGCGGTGCCGGCTCTTCGTTGCTGGAGGCCGCAAGCGCCTCGACGGTCGCGAGATCGCCGCTCGCAATCGCCGCGACGAACTTGTTGCCGTTGGTCTTCAGGAGTTTCTGAACGCCCTTGATCGTATAGCCGTGATCATAGAGCAGATGCCGGATGCCCTTCAAAAGGTCGACATCCTCCGGCCGGTAATACCGCCGGCCACCGCCGCGCTTCATCGGCTTGATCTGCTGGAAGCGGGTTTCCCAGAAACGCAGGACGTGCTGCGGCAGGTCGAGATCGTCAGCGACCTCGCTGATGGTGCGAAAAGCGTCCGGGCTCTTTTCCATATCGTTCCCAATCCATGCCATGCGACTCAGGCTCGAAAGCCGACAATGAGCCGATACCGCGCCAATGATGGCACGAATCGGCTCCATTTCAACGGCTTATGGATGGGTTTTCAACCACATTTGTGGCTGTCGTCTGGCGTTCACGAAACGGGAGACACCGGTTTCTGCTTGGCCCTGCGGCCCAGATGCGCCTTCAGCACGCGTTGCTTCAGGACGTTCGACGCCTTGAAGGTCATCACGCGCCGGGGCGAAATCGGCACTTCCTCGCCGGTTTTCGGGTTTCGCCCGATGCGTTCGTTCTTGTCGCGGACCTGGAAGGTCGCGAAAGAGGACAGCTTCACACTCTCGCCACGCACGATTGCGTTGCATATTTCGTCAATGACGGTTTCCACCAGCTCGGCAGACTCTGTCCTCGACAGACCCACCTTGCGAAAAACCGACTCAGCCAAGTCCGCCCGTGTTACTGTTTTTCCGCTCATCTTCCCCCACCAACGTCTGGTACGCCGATCAGCGTCCGAAGACTATTGCCCTTGCCTTTTGCGGTCAAGCGCCTGTTGCTTAAGCAATTTCTTTACCAGCGGAGGAGCACGGAGCCCCAGGTGAAGCCACCGCCCATGGCCTCGAGCAGGACAAGGTCACCCTTCTTGATCCGGCCATCACCCGCCGCCGCATTCAATGCCAGCGGAATGGAGGCTGCGGAGGTGTTGCCATGCAGATCGACGGTCACCACAACCTTGTCGAGAGGGATACCAAGCTTCTTGGCGGAACCGTCGATGATGCGCCGGTTGGCCTGGTGCGGGACCAGCCAATCCAGATCTTCGGCCGTCGTCCCGGTCGCCTCGAAGGCGGCCTCGATGACGTCGGTGATCATGCCGACCGCATGCTTGAAGACTTCGCGGCCTTCCATCTTCAGATGGCCGACCGTTCCCGTCGTCGACGGGCCGCCGTCGACATAGAGCTTGTCGCGGTGCGCACCGTCGGAGCGAAGCTTCGCCGTCAGCACGCCGCGGTCGGCATTGGTGCCCTCGCCTTCCTGGGCTTCCAGGATAATGGCGCCGGCGCCATCGCCAAAGAGCACGCAGGTCGTGCGGTCGTTCCAGTCGAGAATGCGGGAGAATGTCTCCGCGCCGATCACCAGCACGCGCTTGGCAAGCCCGCCGCGGATATAGGCATCCGCCGTGGTGACCGCGTAGACGAAGCCCGAGCAGACTGCCTGCATGTCGAAGGCCGCGCCATGGCGCATGCCGAGACGGTCCTGGATGTTGACGGCCGTTGCCGGGAACGTGTTGTCCGGGGTGGAGGTCGCCAGGATGATCAGGTCGATGTCATCAGGGGTGAGCCCGGCATTGGCGAGCGCGGCGCGTGCCGCACCTTCGCCGAGCGAAGCCGTGGTCTCGCCCTCGCCGGCGATGTAGCGCTGCCGGATGCCGGTGCGCTGCACGATCCACTCATCGGACGTATCGACCTTGGATTCCAGCTCCTGATTGGTGACCACGCGTTTCGGCAAAGCCGCGCCGAAACCGCGAACGACGGAACGGATCATCTATTCAAACCTCATCATTCATGCCGGCGGAAAGGGCCTGTGGCGGCTCGCCGCCATGGTACTTCGCCAGATCGAGCTCGATCTTCGCCTTCAGGCCATTCTTCACCATGTCGTAGCCGACATCGATCGCGGCTGCAAAACCTTCGGCATCCGCACCACCATGGCTCTTGATCACGACGCCATTGAGGCCAAGGAACACGCCGCCATTGACCTTGCGCGGGTCCATCTTCTCCCGCAGGCGGTCGAAGGCGCCCTTGGCCAGGATATAGCCGAGCTTGGCAAGAAGCGTGCGCGACATGGCAGCGCGCAGATATTCGGCGATCTGGCGCGCGGTGCCTTCGGCAGCCTTCAGCGCAATATTGCCGGAAAAACCTTCCGTGACGACGACGTCGACGGTTCCGCGACCGATGTCGTCGCCCTCGACGAAGCCGTAATAGTCGAAGCCGTCGATATTGGCTTCACGGATCAGGCGGCCGGCTTCCTTGACCTCTTCCTGTCCCTTGATCTCCTCGACGCCGACATTCAGCAACCCAACCATCGGCCGCTCGATCTCGAACAGCGCGCGCGCCATGGCGCCGCCCATCAGCGCGAAATCCATCAATTGCTGCGCGTCCGCACCGATCGTCGCGCCGACATCGAGCACGATGCTCTCGCCCTTCAGCGTCGGCCAGATGGCGGCGATCGCCGGCCGTTGAATTCCCTGCATGGTGCGCAGACAGAAGACCGACATGGCCATCAGCGCGCCGGTATTGCCGGCGGAGACGACGACGTCTGCCTCGCCGGCGTTGATCGCGTCGATCGCTTTCCACATGCTCGACTTGCCGCGACCACGGCGAAGCGCCTGGCTCGGCTTCTCGTCCATGGCGACTGCAATCTCGCAGTCGTAAAAGGTGCTGTTGGCCTTCAGCTTCGGATATTTTTCAAGGAGGCCCGCGCACTGCGCTTCGATGCCGAACAAAACGAACTTGATGTCCGGATGACGTTCAAGCGCTCTTGCGGCGCCGGGGATGACGACTTCAGGACCATAGTCGCCCCCCATCACGTCAAGTGAAATTCTGACCACGCGTGTCTTATCCTTTATTTCTGCCACACAACACGTGCCGCCGCGGCGCACTCAACGGAAACGCATTGACGAAACATATTGCTTCTGACGCTTGAGCCAAGCACGCGGCAGATCGCTTTGGCGGCTCTTCTGGCCGGTTTGGGGCCAAAATACTGCTTTTCCATTGCGTGACAACCGAATTGTAGATGACGCTTTCGCGACCTCAGTCCTTTTTCCAGTCCTTCAGGACCGCAAAGGGGTTCGGCTTCTTGTCATCGGCAGATGTGCTCTCGATGCGCTCGCCGAACGTCACGCCGGGCTTACGGGGATAAGGGTCGATCGCGAGCGCAACCTGCTCGCTGACGACGACGCCGGCGTCGATGGTGTCGCCGATAAAGGTATCGGGAATATCGGGGCCGTCAGGGTCGAGAACCATCTCGCCGCCGTCGTTGCTCGCCTGGCGGGCAAGCCGCGATCCCTCGGGCACGAAGATCGCCTCGACCAGCTCGTTGATATCGGCTTCAACCGGCTCAAGCGTGACAACACAGCTCTGCACGATGCGGGCCTTGACGTCGCCCTTGATCTTCACGCCATCCTTCTTCCAGCGCGCGATCTGCAGGTCGGCCTCGAGCGACAGGACATCGTTGATGTTCCAAAGCTCGGCAAGCGCCTTGCGCTCACGTTCATTGGCGGAGAGGTGAACGCTGACCGCGTTCGCCGAAATGTGCCCTACCTTCACCGGGTAAGAAAAGGCCGGCCGGCTTTCGTCTTTCATGATTGGATCCTTCCTCGCGCGGGCTTGCCTGGCGCCCATCGCGAATGCAGCCGCCGACCGGCTGCCGGTGGCGACGCTCTTGTTTTCTATTACGCCCCAGCCGGCGGAATGTGCAACTGGCCGACTTCGACAACGTCTTCCGCGACATCGACGAGTTGCGCCTCAACCGCCAGCAGATAGCCAGCAAGCGCCACCATCGAAGGCGCGGCGTCGCCGCCATCCGGATGGAAGTTGCGCCTGAGCGCTGCCGCCAGAGCCTCAACGTCCTTCGTTTCCAGCGCCGCCGCGTAAGATTCGAGCCGGCCGTAATACATGCCGGCCAGCTTCTTCATCTTCTTCGGCACGCCGGCGTCACCGACGCCGAGCTCGCGGATCGAATGATCCACGTCCTCGAAGAAGGCATCGATGATCTCCTGGGCGATTTCCTGGCCCGCCCTCGCCGAAGCGCGCGTGCGGCGGAAATAGAGGATCAGCGTTGCCGACAGCATCTCGAACCGGCCCATGACCGTGTCCGGCACATCGAGGTCGGTGTAGAGGTAAGGCTGGCGTGCGGCCGCCGTCAGCAATGCATATTGCCGCTCGACAATCGCGGTGTTGCCACTTTTTCTTTTAAACAGTCCAAAAATCATCACAAAGCTCGGGCTTGGCTTTCTCGAAATGCGCGCAAGCGCCCATGACGTTGTTGCATGACAGCCGAAGCTGGTTTACCGAAGCAGGCACGAATTGCAATGGCGGATCTGCCATCGTTTCTCCAAGGGGAGCTGTCGTTGACGAAGCGGTATTTGAGAAAAAACTTTAAGACCCTCGGCCGCGTGGCGGTCGTAGCCACAATCGCCGGTTTTACCCTTTCCGCCTGCCAGTCCGCCAATGTCGGTGAAGTTCTCCATCAGGGCTATGTGGTTGATCAGGAAACGCTAAACCTCGTTCCGGTCGGCTCCAGCCGCGAGCAGGTGCTGCTCTCGCTCGGCACGCCCTCGACGACGGCAACCTTCGACAACGAAGTGTTCTACTACATTTCGCAGACGCGCAAGCGCCCTGTCGCCTTCATGAAGCCGCAGCTGGTCGACCAGTCGATCCTGGCCGTCTATTTCGACAAGGAAGGCACCGTCAGCCAGCTGGCTCACTACACGCTGAAGGACGGCAAGGTCTTCGACATGCTGACCCGCACGACGCCGACAGGCGGCAAGGAAACAAGCTTCCTCGGCCAGCTGCTGACCGGCCCCGGTGCAGGCCAGGCCGCGGCACGCAGCCTGTTCAAGGACTTCGGCAACTAAGCCGCCCCATTCCAAGGAAAAGGCCCGCGGAACGATGTTCCGCGGGCCTTTTTGTTTGCTTGGCGATGCGATCAGGCGAGGATTGCCAGAAGCAGCAGCGCCACGATGTTGGTGATCTTGATCGCCGGGTTCACGGCCGGACCGGCCGTGTCCTTGTAGGGGTCGCCCACGGTGTCGCCGGTCACCGACGCCTTGTGGGCGTCGGAGCCCTTCAGATGACGTTCGCCGTTCTTGTCGACGAAACCGTCCTCGAAGCTCTTCTTGGCATTGTCCCAGGCGCCACCGCCCGAAGTCATCGAGATCGCCACGAAGAGGCCGTTGACGATGACACCGAGCAGAGAGGCACCGAGAGCCGCGAAGGCCGAGGCCTTCGAGCCCGAGAGCAGCAGCACGCCGAAATAGACGACGACGGGCGCCAGCACCGGCAGCAGTGAAGGAATGACCATTTCACGGATCGCCGCCTTCGTCAGAAGGTCGACGGCGCGGCCATAGTCCGGCCGTTCCGTGCCTGCCATGATGCCGGGCTTCTCGCGAAACTGCCGGCGAACCTCCTCGACGATCGAGCCGGCTGCACGGCCGACGGCAGTCATCGCAATGCCGCCGAAGAGATAGGGAATGAGGCCGCCGAAGATCAGGCCGGCAACCACATAGGGGTTGGAGAGGTCGAAGGAGATCTGCCCGACATCGGCGAAGTAGGGATATTTGTCGCCATTGGCGGCGAAATAGCTCAGATCGTTCGAATAGGCTGCAAAAAGCACCAGCGCGCCGAGACCGGCGGAACCGATTGCGTAGCCCTTGGTGACGGCCTTGGTGGTGTTGCCAACGGCGTCAAGCGCGTCGGTGGATTTGCGCACCTCCGGCGGCAGATGCGACATCTCCGCGATACCGCCGGCGTTGTCCGTGACCGGCCCGAAAGCATCCAGCGCCACGATCATGCCGGCGATGCCGAGCATGGCGGTGACGGCAATGCCGGTGCCGAAGAGGCCGGCGAGCTGGTAGGTCGCGATGATGCCGCCGACGATGACGATGGCCGGCAGCGCCGTCGATTCCAGCGAGACGGCAAGCCCCTGGATGACGTTGGTGCCGTGGCCGGTGACCGAGGCCTGGGCGATCGAATTCACCGGCCGCTTGTTGGTGCCGGTATAGTACTCCGTGATCACCACGATCAGCGCCGTGACCACCAGCCCGAGAATGCCGCAGATAAACAGGTTCCAGCCGGTGATGTCCTTGCCGGCGACGGTACCGATCGAGCCCCATCCGATGGTGAAGGATGTGGCCGCGCCGAGACCGAGGATCGACAGCACGCCGGTGACGATCAGCCCTCTGTACAGCGCTCCCATGATCGAATTGTTGGAACCCAGCTTCACGAAGAAGGTGCCGACGATCGAGGTGATGATGCAGGCGGCGCAGATTGCCAGCGGATAGACCATGACGGTTGCGAGCAACGGCGTCCCGGCAAAGAAGATGGCCGCCAGCACCATGGTTGCGACGATGGAGACAGCATAGGTCTCGAACAGGTCGGCGGCCATACCGGCGCAGTCGCCGACATTGTCGCCGACGTTGTCGGCAATGGTCGCCGGATTGCGCGGGTCGTCTTCCGGAATGCCGGCTTCGACCTTGCCGACGAGGTCGCCGCCAACATCGGCACCCTTGGTGAAGATGCCACCGCCGAGACGGGCGAAGATCGAAATCAGCGATGCGCCGAAACCGAGCGAGACCAGGGCATCGATGACTTCGCGCGAGGCAGGCTCATGCCCCATGCCGGCCGTAAGGACGACGTAGTAGACCGAGACTCCGAGAAGGGCCAGGCCTGCAACGAGAAGGCCGGTGATTGCGCCGGATTTGAAGGCGATGTCGAGACCGGAGGCAAGGCTGACGGAAGCAGCCTGGGCCGTGCGTACATTGGCCCGCACCGAAACATGCATGCCGATGAAACCCGCGGCACCCGAAAGGATCGCACCAATCAGAAAGCCAAAAGCGGCGGCGGGAGAAAGAAGAACCCAAGCGGCGATGAATACGACGACGCCGACAATGGCAATGGTCTTGTATTGACGCGTGAGATAGGCCTGCGCCCCTTCACGAATGTAGCCTGCGATTTCTTGCATGCGGGCGTTCCCCTGGTCGGCGGCAAGCACCGACTGTGTTGCCCAGATGGCGTAAGCCACCGCGAGCAACCCGCATGCGATAACGCCCAATAAAATGGTCATTTCGCATTACCCTCCGTTACAACCCGCGGACTCACTCCCGGCCGCAGGCCCCTCAAAACCGCGAATCACGCACCACCTCCTCAAGCAGCACCCCTCACGGCGCGGCCAGAGTGCGGTTGCAACGGGAGATCGTCAAGCCCCGAGAAACGCCACTGGCGGCGCCTCGTTCGCTTTAGATTTCAGGGGAATGGAGCGTTAGGCGGCGGCCTTGCGCGGCGCCCGCTTCAGGAGCAAGAGGAGGATAAGGCAAACGATCGTCACCGGCCACACGACCGCGTTCAGCATGTCCCAGCCATAGGCGGTGAGGACCTTGCCCGAGGCAAACGACGACAGCGCCACGGTGGTGAACAGGATGATGTCGTGGAAGGCCTGGACCTTGTCGGCTTCCTGCGGCCGGTAGCTGCTGGCGACGATCGCCGTCGAGCCTATGAAGCCGAAGTTCCAGCCGAGGCCAAGCAGCACCAGCGCACCCCAGAAGTTCCAGAGCTCGATGCCCATATGCGCGACTGCGGCGCAGGCCATGAGCAAGAGCAGGCCGCAACCGACGATGCGTTCCGCGCCAAAGCGGCTGATGAGCATGCCGGTGACGAAGCTCGGCGCAAACATCGCCAGCACGTGCCACTGGATGCCGAGCGTGGCGAGCTCGGTCGAGAAGCCGCAGCCGATCACCATGGCGACGGGGGCGCCGGTCATCATGAAGGTCATCAGCGCGTAGCTGGAAATGCCGCAGATCATGCCGGTGGCAAAGCGCTGGCTGCGGACGATCTCGCCGAGCGGACGAACGGACTGATCGTGGTGGGCACTCACCATTGCGCCCGGCTCGGGCAGCCGCAGCGGCGCGAAAAACAGGGCAGCGACGAGGCAAATCGGCATCAGGACGACGAAAGCCCCGGCAAAGGAAACCGGCGCGAACAGGTCGCCAGCGAAAATGACGATCTGCGGACCGAGAACGGCCGAAACGATGCCGCCGCCGAGGATCAGCGAGATTGCCTTGGGCTTGTAGAACGACGGGGACGCATCAGCGGCGGCAAAGCGCAGCTTCTGCGTAAAGCCGTTCGACGAGCCGAGCATCGCGAGTGCGAAGGCGAAGAGCCAGAAATTCTCGCGGAAGAGTGCGACGGCGGCGAGCGCTGCCCCGGCGGCCGCGATTGCGGTCCCGCTCATGAAGGCGAAACGGCGGCCGATCAGGCGCGACAATACCGCAACCAGCACAACGCCCAGCGCCATGCCGACGTTGAACGCGGTGAGCGGCGCGGTGGCCAGCGACTTGTCTTCCGCCAGCATCTGGTAGCCGGCGACACCGCCGACCGAAAAGCAGATGGGGCCGACGACGCCGAGCACGGCCTGCGCGGCGGTCAGGAGGTAAACGTTGCGGCGTGTTTCGCGAAGGGTGTTGCCCATGTCATCTGCAGCAGCCGCAACCATCGACCTTATTTCCTCGGTTCGCCGCGGACCTGTCGGGCAATGCGGTCGAGGACAGCATTGACCAGCTTGGGCTCGTCATCCGAGAAGAAAGCCTTGGCGATCTCGACATATTCCGTGACGATCACCGGAACCGGCACGTCCTTGCGCTCGAGCATCTCGAAGGTTCCGGCACGCAGGATGGCGCGCACGGTGGAATCGAGACGCGACAACGCCCAGTCGTCCTGAAGCGCCGAACCGATCAGCGGATCAAGCTTGCGCTGGTCGCGCACGACACCGGCGACAATCGACCGGAACCAGGAGGGGTCGGCCTTCAGGTAGGTGTCGCCATCGACATCCTGTCCGAGGCGATGCGCTTCGTATTCAGCAACCACTTCGAGGACACCGGTGCCGCCGATGTCCATCTGATAGAGCGCCTGCACCGCGGCAAGGCGTGCTGCACCGCGCTGGTTGACCTGCTTCAGCGGTTGATCCGAGGGGGTTTTCGTCACTTTTCCGTGCCCAGTTTCTTCTTAAGTTCAATCATGGTCAGTGCCGCACGCGCAGCAAAGCCACCCTTGTCGCCTTCCGACCGGCGCGCACGCGCCCAGGCCTGATCGTCGTTTTCGACCGTCAGGATACCGTTGCCGATCGCGAGGCTCTCGCTCACCGCAAGATCCATGATCGCGCGCGAGGATTCGTTCGCGACGATGTCGAAATGATAGGTTTCGCCACGAATGACCATGCCAAGGGCAACGAAACCGTCGTATTCGGTGCCGCCTTCATCGGCGCCGTCGAGCGCCATGGCGATCGCCGGCGGGATTTCGAGAGCACCCGGAACCGTTACGATATCATAGGTCGCCCCGGCTTCGTCCAGCGCATGTTTTGCTCCGTCGAGCAGAGCGTCGGCCATATCGTCATAGAAACGCGCTTCCACAATCAGGATGTGGGCTGCCGTGGTCTCTGCCATGGATCACCTGTCTTTGAGAATTCAGCGCCGGATGCGACCGGCCAAGGCGGCGGTCAAACCACGCCCGGCGTCGAATGGCAAGCAAATTCCACCGCAGACGGCCTTTTGCCGCGTCCGGCGGCCGCCAATAGCCACCATCCTAAGCTTCGCCGCTCCTCCAATTCGGTCCCACCGGAGGGCGCTGCCGCCGACGGGCGAAGACGGCAAGCCTTACGCCTTATTCGCCCCCATACGCGGCCTCACAGCCCCTGGTGAAACCATCGCGCGATTGCGCCTAGATGGTCTCGCCGATGGATTGCAACACTAGGATGTATTCCTGTAACCATCGTCGCTAATTTTAGCGATCGCAGGTTGACGACGGGACGAACGCGCGACACGGATAGAACGTATTAGCGTTACCGCGACAACGGTGCGCCAGGGAGGACCATGTGACCGATACGAAAAAGCCGATCGTTAATCCTAAAAACCTGGAACTCGACCACTGGACGCAAGGCACTTTCTTCGAATCCCGCGACGCCGCCTTCGGCGCGCTGCTCGGCCTCAAGGATCTGGGCATCGGCTACGGTGAAGTGCCGCCGGGCAAGTCTGGCTGCCCGTTTCACAATCACCATGTCGAAGAAGAAATGTTCATTATCCTCGAGGGTGAAGGGACTTACCGCTTCGGCAGCGAGCGTTACGCGGTCGGCCCGGGTGACATTCTGGGGGCGCCTGCGGGCGGTCCTGAGACGGCACATCACCTGATCAACACCGGCACAGTGCCGCTCAAGTACCTTTCGATCTCGACCAAGGCGGCAACCGAAATCTGCGAGTACCCGGATTCGGGCAAGTTCCTCGCCAGGACGCGCGGCACCAAAGGCGAGCGGTCGTTCAGCTTCACCGGCCGACCGGAAAGCGCCGTCGACTACTGGGACGGCGAGCCCGGTGCCTGACATCATCACAGCATAGGATCGAATATGCATAGCGTTCCCATCATCGAGACCGATCGCCTTGTCCTGCGCCCCTATCGCCGTGACGATTTCCCCGCCTATTCCGCGCTGTTCGGCGATGCCGAGGTCATCCGTTACGTCGGCGGGGTGCCGTTTACGCGGGAGCAGTCCTGGACCCGCTTCCTGCGCCAGGTCGGCATGTGGCACTATTTCGGCTTCGGCTTCTTTGCCATCCAGGACCGGGAGACCGGGACCTTTCTCGGCGAGGCCGGTTTCCACGACGTGCATCGCGCCATCACGCCTTCGCTCGAAGGGACGATGGAAACGGGGTGGGCGCTGTCGCCAAAAGCGCATGGCAAGGGGCTCGCAACCGAGGCCGTCAGCGCGGCGCTCAAATGGGCCGACCACCAGTTTCCGACGTTGCGCAAGACCTGCATCATCGATATCGGCAATCACGCCTCGATCCGGGTCGCCGAGAAGCATGGCTTCAAGGAATTCTGGCGCACGACCTATCACGGCAACCACGTGATCATGTTCGAGCGCCACCAGAAGGCAGCGGCTGCGACAGGCGAAAGATGGGCTCGCGCGCACGCCGAAACATGAACAAGTTTTAATTGTTTTCCCGATGCCAATGCCTTGGAAAGGGCCACATTCCGGCCCAGTTTCCTAGTCGTTGGCACGACGCGCCCTCCCCAAGAAGGGAGCAAACGCCGACCAATCAGTCGAAACAGTCCAGCGTTTTTGCTTGTGAGTGACAACACCCGCAAACGAACCCTGCTGGCCGCCGCAACAGGCGAACCTCACCGGCCCGGAAACCCGCAAGGTTCCGCGTTCCCGAATCGGGCCGGCTTGCGCCTTGTTGCTGGCAAGCAAAGGAGCATGACCATGAACCGCATAGCCAAGCTTTCCGTCATCGCTGCCCTCTCCGCCCTCTCCTTCGGCGGCGTCTCCTACGCTGCGAGCGCAGCCATGAACTGGCCGGCCGAGATCGACCACACCGTTCGCGACTTCAAGGGCGATCGTTTCACCGTCGTTGACGTGGATACGCTCAAGGAATCGAGCCAGACGCGCATGTGGATCGACGAAGCAACGCCGCAACAGCTTTCGTCTCTGCACGCCGCAGTGAACGCCAACAAGCCGCTGGCGGCCAAGCTAAAGGCCCAGAACGTTGAAATGAACAATATTGCCGGCGCGGAACAGGCAGCCGATGGCAGCCTGACCCTCTATCTGCGTTGAGTAGCCACACCTCCCAAAACACGAACCGCCCCCGTTGGGGGCGGTTTGCATTTGGGTGAATGAGAAAGTCCGCTTACGCCGGCTTTGGCGCCGGGAATTCGGCGAGGCGCGCTGCATAACGCGCCATGGTATCGACCTCGAAGTTGACGAAATCGCCGGCCTTGCGCTCGCCCCAGGTTGTAACCTCCAGCGAGTGACGGATCAGGAGCACGTCGAATTCCGCGCCATCCACCTTGTTGACCGTCAGAGACGTGCCGTCGAGTGCCACCGACCCCTTCGGCGCGACGAACTTTGCCAGATGCTCAGGCGCACGCAGGCGAAAGCGCACGGCGTCACCTTCCGCTTCCACCGATAGGATTTCCGCCTTGTCGTCGACATGGCCGGAAACCAGGTGGCCGCCGAGTTCGTCGCCGATCTTCAGCGAGCGCTCGAGATTGATGCGCGTGCCCTTCGTCCAGCCGGCGATCGTCGTCAGGCGGAGCGCCTCTTCCCAGGCCTCGACCTCGAACCAGCGCTCGTTGCTGCCGGCGTCAGGCAAGGCCGTCACCGTCAGGCACACGCCGGAATGGGCGATGGAAGCCCCCATGTCTATCGTCTTTGGGTCGTAGTGCGTGGCGACACGCAGCTTGATGCCTTCCTTCAGCGGGGTGACGGAATCGACGGTGCCGATATCGGTAACAATGCCTGTGAACATCAGTTTTCTCTTTCGTATTCCTCGAACAAATCGTCGCCATACCGTGCCTCGGCGACGCGCCGGAAGCCTGCCGGCACGGACTTACGGTCAAATGGGGATGCAATGCCGTTTTCGCCAATGGTCCCCGGTCCGGTGTAGAGCTGGATACGGTCGACGAGGTCCGCATCGAGAAAGGCGCGTGCAGCCACAGCACCGCCTTCGACCATCAGCGAGGAGATGCCGCGGGAGGCGAGTGCCGCAAGAAGGTCGGCGATCGAACCGGCTTCGAGCACCTCGACACCGGAGGCCTCCAGGGCCGCCTTACGTGCTGCTCGGCCGTCATCGACGTCCGCATCCGCATCGCCGGAACCGTCGCTGGAGACCACGATAACGGGGACCTCCCGCGCCGTTAACACGAGTTTGGAGGAAAGCGGCAGGTCGAGCCGGCGGTCGAGAACGATGCGCAGTGGCGAACGATGTTCGAGCCCCGGCAAGCGCACGGTCAATTCCGGATCGTCGGCCGCAGCCGTGCCGATCCCGACCAGGATCGCGTCGGTCTCTGCCCGCAGCATCTGCACCTGCCCGCGAGAAATCGGACCGGTGATGCGCACTTGCCCCTCGCCCTTGCGCCCGATCATGCCATCGGCCGAAACGGCAAGCTTGAGAGTCACATAGGGACGTCGGCTGACCTGGCGCATGAGGTAGGCTTCAAGCGCGTGATGCCCTTCCTCGGGGAGCACACCGATATCGACAGTGATGCCGGCATCGCGCAGGCGCACGACGCCACGCCCGGCGACCCGCACGTCCGGATCGAGGATCGAAATCACCACGCGCGATATGCCGGAGGCGACGAGCGCGTCGGCGCAGGGCGGCGTCTTGCCGTGATGCGAGCAGGGCTCCAGCGTCACGTAGGCCGTAGCACCCCTCGCCTTCTCGCCGGCCTCGGTCAGCGCCTGAGTTTCGGCATGCGGGCGGCCGCTCCGCGCGGTTACGGCCCGGCCGACGATAACGCCGTCCTTGACGATCAGGCATGCGACCGAGGGATTAGTGGATGTCTGTCCGAGATGGTGGCGAGCCAGTCTCAGCGCCGCGGCCATGAACCTTTCGTCTTCACGGTTGGGTGCTGTCATGGCTCTATCCAGCCTGATCTACTCGCCGGGATCGCGCGCGATCTTGGCGCTGATCTCGGTGATGACCTTCTCGAAATCCTCCGCATGGGAGAAATCGCGATAGACCGAAGCGTAGCGCACGAAAGCCACGTCATCGAGGCTCTTCAGCGCTTCGAGCACCTGCAGGCCGATTTCTTCCGAAGGGATCTCGGTCTCGCCGGAGCTTTCTAGGCGGCGCACGATGCCGGAGACCGCCCGCTCGATGCGGTCGCGATCGACCGGACGCTTGCGCAGCGCAATCTCGAAGGAGCGCAACAGCTTGTCCCGGTCGAAAGGAACCTTCCGACCGGTTTTCTTGATGATCATCAGTTCACGCAACTGCACCCGTTCGAAGGTCGTGAAACGACCTCCGCAATCCGGACAAATCCGGCGGCGGCGAATGGCATTCCCGTCCTCTGCCGGACGGGAATCCTTCACCTGACTGTCTTCAGAACCGCAATAGGGGCAGCGCATGGGCGACCGATCACATGTAGCCGTACATCGGGAAGCGGTCGGTCAGCTTGACGACCTTGTCGCGCACGCTCGCTTCGACGGCAGCATTGCCCTCGTCGGAGTTGGCGACCTTCAGGCCGTCGAGAACCTCGACGATCCGCTCGCCGATTTCCTTGAACTCGGCTTCCTTGAAGCCACGGGTCGTGCCGGCCGGCGTGCCGAGACGGACGCCCGAGGTGACGAAGGGCTTTTCAGGATCGAACGGGATGCCGTTCTTGTTGCAGGTGATGAAGGCACGACCGAGAGCGGCTTCCGCGCGCTTGCCAGTTGCGTTCTTCTTGCGCAGGTCGACGAGCATCAGGTGGTTGTCCGTACCGCCCGATACGATGTCGAGGCCATTGGCCTTCAGCGTTTCGGCGAGCGTGCGGGCGTTCTTGACGACCTGGGCCGCATAGTCCTTGAACGACGGCTGCAGCGCTTCGCCGAGGGCGACAGCCTTCGCAGCGATGACGTGCATCAGCGGACCGCCCTGGAGGCCCGGGAAGACGGCCGAGTTGATCTTCTTGGCGATATCTTCGTCGTTGGTCAGAACCATGCCGCCGCGCGGGCCGCGGAGTGACTTGTGCGTCGTGGTCGTTGCCACGTGGCAATGCGGGAACGGCGACGGATGCTGGCCACCGGCGACGAGACCGGCGATGTGCGCCATGTCGACCATCAGCCAGGCGCCGACTTCATCGGCGATCTCACGGAAACGCTTCCAGTCCCAGATGCGCGAGTAAGCGGTGCCGCCGGCGATGATCAGCTTCGGCTTGTGCTTGCGCGCCTGCTCGGCGACGTTGTCCATGTCAAGCAGGTGGTCGTCTTCACGCACGCCGTAGGAGACGACGTTGAACCACTTGCCGGACATGTTGACCGGCGAACCGTGCGTAAGGTGACCGCCCGAATTGAGGTCGAGGCCCATGAAGGTGTCGCCCGGCTGCAGGAGCGCCAGGAACACGGCCTGGTTCATCTGCGAACCGGAGTTCGGCTGAACGTTGGCGAAGTTGACGCCGAAGAGCTTCTTGGCGCGCTCGATCGCCAGTTCCTCGGCGATGTCGACGAACTGGCAGCCGCCGTAGTAGCGCTTGCCCGGGTAGCCCTCGGCATATTTGTTGGTCATGATCGAGCCCTGGGCTTCGAGCACGGCGCGGGAAACGATGTTCTCGGAGGCGATCAGCTCGATCTCGTGGCGCTGGCGACCCAGCTCCTTCTCGATCGCACCAAAGATGTCCGGATCGCTGTCGGCCAGAGAGCGGGTGAAGAAAGCGTCATTGGTCTGTTCAGGCATCGGCGCGAGGCTCCTCTCAAGGGTGGCAGTTCTTTAACTTCCTCGCACGGAGAGAGCAATATCCGCTGTGCGGTTTGCGTCATTTCCCCCATCTGCCGCGCCGAAATATCGCGGGGTGCGGCGCATGAAAAAGCCGCGCTTCCAGGGGAAACGCGGCTTTTCGATTTCGTGTCGCAAACCTGCTTATTGCGGCAGGGCGTCCTGGTCGACCGAACCGGCCGACTGCTCGACGCCATAGGGCGTCTGAAGCGCGAGTTCGGTGGCACCGTCGCGCTGATAGATATCGTCGCGGAACTGCACCACGCCGTCCTTGGCGGACCAGGCGGTGATGTAGGTGAAGAAAACAGGGACTTCCTCGGCAAGCGTGATTGGCGTGTTGACGCCGGTCTTGATGGTCGCCTCGATCTGCTGGCGCGACCAGCCGGGCGTTTCCTTCAGCAGCCAGGTCGAAAGGTCGCGCACGTTCTGCACGCGTACGCAGCCCGACGATTCGAAGCGCATGAGCTTGTTGAACAGGCCCTGCTGCGGCGTATCGTGCATGTAGACCTGGTGCTCGTTGTGGAAGTTGATCTTCGTCGAGGACATCGCGTTGATCTTGCCCGGGTCCTGGCGGAACATCAGGTTCGGCGCCTTCTCGGCGTTCCAGTCGACGGTTTCCGGCGACACTTCGCCGCCGCTGCCGTCGAACAGGCGGATCGAGTTGCGCGCCAGGTAGGTCGGATCCTTACGCATCAGCGGCATGATATCCTTCTGGATGATCGAGCGCGGCGCGGTCCAGTAGGGGTTGAGGATGACCTCGTAAATCTTCGAGTTGAGGATCGGCGACTGGCGGTCGATCTTGCCGACGATCGCCGTGTGGCGC
Source organism: Ensifer sp. ZNC0028 (assembly GCF_000799055.1). Lineage (NCBI taxonomy): Bacteria > Pseudomonadati > Pseudomonadota > Alphaproteobacteria > Hyphomicrobiales > Rhizobiaceae > Ensifer > Ensifer sp. ZNC0028. The sequence goes on along the minus strand of NZ_JTLA01000009.1, from coordinate 98,129 downwards.
AGCGCCACGCGGCCGTTCTCAACCGCTTCGATATAGGCGGCCGGGATGTTGACCATCACGTAGCGGCGACCGAGCCCGCCCGACATCGACTGCAGGCGAACGAGGTTGGTCTGAAGCTGGCCGAGGCGGGTGTTGGCATCGACATTGATCGCCTTCAGCGTGTATTCGCCGATGACGCCGTCTGCCGGCAGACCGTGACGGGCCTGGAAGCGCTTGACTGCACCCTCGACGTAGCTGTCGAAGGACGAGGAGACACCGGCCGAGCGCGGCAGGTCGCCGGAAACCATCAGGCGCTGGCGGAGCTGCTGCACGGACGGGTCGGTGACGCCGAGTTCGAGCTTGACGCTGGTCTGGACCGACGGCCAGCCGCCCTGCGAAACGATGTTCTGGTAGTCGAAGATCGCCTGCTGCACGTGAGCGATCGTTTCCGGGCCGAAAACCGGCGTATTCGAAACGACCGTCGTCGCGGTGCGCGATGCCCCTTTCGCGTCAAACTGGTCGTCCCAGGAGCCGCGGCGAGGCGAATTGATGATCTCGTTCAGGGCGTCCTGTGCGCTTGCCGCGCCGGCGACTGCCACGGCGCCGAAGGTTGCTGCCGAGCGCAAGAAGGCGCGGCGCGAGAATGCATCAATTCCATTCTTTTTCGACATAATCCTACCATCCCAATGCGTTGGCACGCGCCCTATGCGCTGACACGCACGTTGCCGCAGCCCTAACACGATCGTGGTTAACAAAGGTCAACCAACGAGCCACCCTGCCCTCACAAGATTTCACGATGCCGCGAGTGAGGACCCTCATCCGGCAGGCGAAACGCGAAACGAATCCACACACCAGAAAACATGTGGCCGCACCTACCGCATGTCGTCGTCGCTGTCATAGCAATATGGCCAATTCGTGTCTCGGCGAGGCTGAACCGCGACATGGCATGCCTTTTGCTTTTCGCTAGGCGCGACGGGGCTGGAGCCGAAGTGGAAACGGCAACATTCTGATTTGCTAATGTTTTTGACTTGAAAAATCGCGCGAAGGCGCGGAAAGCGTGCCGCAGCTGTGCAGCTTTTCGGCAACAGGACAGGGTGCCGCAAATGGCAAAGGTCGGACACGCAGGGATTGCGCCCGACCCTTGAACTGGAGGTTTGCCTTGATCAGAGGCGGTACATGATTGAGTCGTTCCAGAAGCGATCGAGGCGCTGCAGGAGCTTGTTCATCTGGGTGAACTCGTCCGAACCGATCCCGCCGACCTTCTGGATCGAGCCGATGTGGCGCTCGTAAAGCTTGGCGACGGTTTCGGCGATTTCCTGGCCGTCTTCCGTCAGGCTGATGCGGACCGAGCGGCGGTCGACGCGGGAGCGCTGATGGTTGATCAGACCGAGGTCGACGAGCTTCTTGACGTTGTAGGAGACGTTCGAGCCGAGGTAGTAGCCGCGGGAGCGAAGTTCGCCGGCGGTCAGTTCCGAGTTGCCGATGTTGAAGAGCAACAGAGCCTGAACGGCGTTGACGTCGCTGCGACCTTCGCGGTCGAACTCGTCCTTGATGACGTCGAGCAGGCGGCGGTGCAGACGCTCGACGAGGTGAAGGGATTCCATGTAGAGACCGCGGATGGTTTCTTCCTGGGGGTCTCTGGCCTGAACTGCCTGCGGCTTCATCTTGGTGTTCATTTGACTGCCTCACTGTTTTGTTTGGCGGTGTCTGTTTGTCTTCCCGCCTTGAGTGAGACCCTATCGAATACGTCTAAAATTCTACTTAAACCGCAGCCTTAACAAGAGCTTGCCATTTGGCGACCCTGTCTCAGGGTGAATCAACTCTTACCTGCCTGGCAAGCCGCCAGCGCTGATAGAAGATCGCCGCGCGGAAAAGAACGAAGGTAACGGCGACCGCCGCGTGCAGCACGACCAGCAGCGGACGGGTGCCGAAACTGGCCGGATAGAACTCGTACATCACGATCTCGATCGCTGCCGCAACCACCCAGACGACCGGCCCCCAGGAGACCAGCAGCCACAGGCCGAGGGCAGCCACCGGATAGATCACGGCAAGTGCGGTTGCGGCCGCCCGCCACTCCGGCGTCAGGAGATCGAAGCGCCCGGCGCCGCCATGGGAAAAGCCGATCAGCATGGCCCAGTAGTTCAGCGCGAACCAGATACATGAAGCGGAGACCAGACGCAGGAAGAGACCGAAGAGGATCTCGGTCAGCGACGGTTTCGGCACATGGGCAGAATCATGAAGCATGGGCGGCAAGATAGGGCGGGTCTTTGCCATCCGCCAGCGGCATCACGGCCTCCCCTCCTCCGCGGCCACCCTTAAAGGGAAGAAATGCCGCAGCCCGTTCGCCGGCCGCGCGGTTCCCAATGACGGCCAGCCCATGATAAAGCGCTTGCCTATCGACGATTTTCACGGGAAAGGCGCGGCGCGATGAACGACAGGACAAATCTTGTGGACAGGGTTACCGGCCACCGCCGCATGCGCCGCAACCGCAAGGCCGACTGGACGCGCCGGCTGGTGCAGGAAAACCGCCTGACCATCGACGACCTGATCTGGCCGATCTTCATCGTGCCGGGAAGCAATATCGTCCAGCCGATCGATGCGATGCCGGGCGTCAACCGGATGAGTATCGACAAGGCGGTCGAAGCGGTGAAGGAAGCGGCCGATCTCGGCATCCCGGCGATCGCCACCTTCCCCAACATCGACCTGTCGCTGCGCGACGATACCGGCTCCAACAGCCTTGCCGCCGACAACCTGATCAACCAGGCGACACGCGCCTTCAAGAAGGCCGTGCCCGAAATCGGCATCATCACCGATGTCGCGCTCGATCCCTTCACCAGCCACGGCCATGACGGCATCCTGCGCAACGGCGAAATCGTCAACGACGAGACGGTCGAGACGATCGCAAGGGCGGCCGTCGCCCAGGCCGATGCCGGCTCCGACATCATCGCCCCCTCGGACATGATGGACGGTCGCATCGGCGCGATCCGCCAGGCGCTCGACGCGAGCGGCCACCAGAATGTCGGCATCATGTCCTATGCGACCAAGTTCGCTTCCGGCTTCTACGGTCCCTATCGCGAGGCGATCGGCACCGGCGGCCTTCTGAAAGGCGACAAGAAGACCTATTACATCGACCCCGCCAACGGCACCGAAGCGATCCGCGACGCAGCCCTCGACGTCGAGGAAGGCGCCGACATGCTGATGGTAAAGCCAGGCCTTCCCTATCTCGACATCTGCTGGCGGATGAAGGAAGCCTTCGGCCTGCCGGTCTTCGCCTATCAGGTGTCCGGCGAGTATTCGCAGGTAAAGGCCGCGGCTGCCAACGGCTGGATCGACGGCGAGAAGGTGATGCTCGAAACGCTGCTCGCCTTCAAGCGCGCCGGCTGCGACGGCATCCTCAGCTACTTCGCCGTCGAAGTGGCCCGCATCCTCGCCAAAGGCCGCTGAAACGCTCCGCTTGATCCGGGCCCAGATCCTTGTTTTGCAGGGAATGCCATCCCATATCCTTGCTGCAACCAAACGAGGCTTTTGACCGATGACCATGCACAACGAAGAACTGAGGCTGCCGAGCAATGACTGGCGCGCCTATCAGGGCGTGCTGTCGCGACGCGTCTTTGCCTTTCTGATCGATTACGCGATCATCGCGCTTCTGTGGATCCCCGCGGCGGTCGTCGTCTTCTTCCTCGGCATCCTGACGCTTGGCCTCGGCTTCATGCTGTATCCGGCGCTCTTTGCGATCGTCGCCATGCTCTATTTCGGCCTGACGGTCGGTGGCCGCGAACAGGCCTCTCCCGGCATGCGCGTGATGGGCCTGGCGATTGCCAGAACCGACGGGCGCCCGATGGACTTCCTGACGGCGATCGTCCACCTCGTCATCTTCTGGATCGCCAACGCGCTGTTGACGCCGCTGATCCTGCTGATCGGTCTTTTCACCGACCGCAGCCGCCTGCTGCACGATCTGCTGATCGGCACCGTCACGGTGCGCCGCGACATGTATTGAAACCGGCGCAGGCAACCGAGCTGAAAGCGTAAGGCGGCGTCTTCCGCCTTACCGCCGCCACCTATCGTGGTCACACCTAAAATATCGGCAGGCGCAGACGGAAGCGGCAAACGAGTGAGTTGACGTTTTCCATTCTTGCGCCATGCTACTGTCATGAACCACAGCGCGAAGAGTGACCTCCGCACTCGATGAACACACAGACCGCACCGTCTCCGCAATTTTACCTGACTGCACCGGCAGCCTGCCCTTATCTGCCGAACGAGATGGAGCGGAAGGTTTTCACCCACATGGTGGGCGAGCGCGCGCCCGAGCTCAACGATCTCCTGACGCAAGGCGGCTTCCGCCGCTCGCAGAACATTGCTTACCGTCCTGCCTGCGAAACCTGTCGGGCCTGTATTTCGGTGCGCATCCTCGCCAACGAGTTCAAGCCCACCCGCTCAATGCGCCGGGTGCTTGCCGCCAATCACGACGTGATCTCTGCGGAGTATGCGGCCGAGCCGTCGAGCGAACAGTACAACCTCTTCCGCCGCTACCTCGACCGACGCCACCAGAAGGGCGGCATGTCGGACATGTCGGTGCTCGACTATGCGATGATGGTCGAGGACACCCATGTTCACACCAAGATCATCGAGTATCGCCTGAGGGTCGAAGGCGACGGCATCAGCGAGAAGGCGCGCGGGCCGTTGATCGCTGCAGCGCTGACCGACCGCATGGGCGACGGGCTGTCGATGGTCTACTCCTTCTTCGACCCGGCGCAGGAAGAGCGCTCGCTCGGCACCTTCATGATTCTCGATCACATTCGCCGCGCCCGGGAGCGCGGCCTTCCCCATGTCTATCTTGGCTATTGGGTCAAAGGCTCGCGCAAGATGGGGTATAAAACAAAGTTTCTGCCGCAAGAGCACCTTATGGCCCGTGGCTGGGAGCGCTATGAAGGCGGAGACACCATCCTGGAAGCCGCTCCTACGAAAACGGGTTAGAAATTGAGTTCATCTTCCGATGCCGCGATGCACCGGCGCGGCCTTGCCATCACCGGCCTCGGCGGCCTCGCCCTCTCCTTCGACATCCCGCTCATCCGATCCGCCGGCGGCGACGTCTGGTCGCTGCTTGCCGTGCGCAGCCTGTCGACCTTCGTGATCGCGCTGGGCGCCTGGTTTGTGCTCAACCGCATGCTCGGCCGGAAGATTTCGCTGATGCCCGGCAAGGCCGGCCTCCTGGTCGGCATCTTCTACGGCATCAATTCCTGCACGTTCCTGCTCGCCGTCTTCAACACCTCGACGGCAAATGTGGTCTTCATCCTCGCCTTCACCTCGATGTTCGCCGCCATCCTCTCGTGGATCTTCCTGAAGGAGAGGCCATCGAATGCGACGCTCGTGACCATGCTGGTGATGGTGCTCGGCGTCGGGCTGATCGTCCAGGACGGGCTGGAAAGCGGCCACCTCTTTGGCGACGCCATGGCGGCATCCTCCGCATTTCTGCTGGCAAGCGCGATCACGATCAGCCGCGCTAGCAAGCGCGACATGGCGCTGGTGCCGCTGGTGACGGCGATCTTTCCGGCAGCCGTCGCGCTCCTGATGCTGCCGGCCGGCGGCTTCACGATCGCGGCCCCCGGCTACATCCTGTTCAACGGCCTGGTGATGATCCCGCTCGCCTTCTTCTGCCTTGCGACCGGCCCACGTTATCTCTCAGCCCCGGAAGTGGGTATGTTCTATCTGCTCGAGACCATTCTCGCGCCGATCTGGGTGTGGATGGTCTTTGCCGAAACACCGACAACGCAGACGCTGATCGGCGGTTCGATCCTCATCTTCGCGCTGATCGGCCATTCGCTCTGGCAGATGCGCAGCCGGTCGCTGAAAGCGGCCGTCGCCTGCGCCGAATAGCACTATTGTTTAAGACTTGTCGTCACGCTGACTGCTCGGCCGCGGACGTCGCTGTTTGTGATCGACGCCGCGATCGCGCACCGGCAGCGGCTCCTGCGGCTGTCCGAGCGAAGCCGGGCGGACGCCGGGCATCTCTACGCGCATGACCCAGAGTTCGCGGTTGGTGTTGATCCAGGTGGCCGCGACGCTGAGCGGCGCCGGATTGCCGATCAAGGCGTCGCCGTCGCGCCGCCTGAGGCGGGTAACGAGGCCAGCGGCCTCCAGAAGCGTTATGTGCGTTTCCAACTCTTCGCCGGTTACCGCGACGGCCACAGCTATGTCGGCGACGCGCGCCTCGCCGGCAAAAAGGATCTCGAACGTGCGGCGGCGAACCGGGTGGGCAAGCGCCAGCAGGACGTCATCAAGGGTTGTGGCATTCGGCATCGCTGTCATCCCTGTTGGATGCGCAGTGATCCATTATAGCCTTCTGGCTTACAAGCGCCAGTTGCGCTTGCGTTTCATTTGGATTTCCAATGATTTAAGAGCGCGCGCCAAACTGCGCCAGAACGAGACAGAAGCCACGCAGTCGTTAGACCGCATGGCTCTCGTTATCATGGTCAGCCGCTGAACTTGCCGCTGCGCGGGAAGCCCTTCGGAACGACGCGGCCGGCAGAGGCGCGGTCGCCCTGCCATTCGATCAGTTCGTCCTTGGTCTTGGTAAAGACGCGGCCGGCGCTGTCTTCCCAGACGAGACCGTCGGCGATCGTGAAGCAGCGGATGTCGGAGATGCCGCCATCCTTGTAGCGCTGCAGCCGCACGCCCTTGCCACGCGCCATCTCGGGGATCTGCACGAGCGGGAAGACGACCAGCTTGCGGTTTTCGCCGACGACGGCCACGTGATCGCCCTTGACCGGAACGACCAGCTTCGCTTCGTCGCTGCCCGATACGTTCATCACCTGCTTGCCCTTGCGGGTATTGGCGACGATATCGCTTTCGCTGACGACGAAGCCGTTGCCGGCAACCGAGGCGACGATAAGCCTGCGCGCCGGATCGTGAACGAAGGCCGTCAGAACGTCCTGGTCGGTCTCCATGTCGACGATGATGCGCAGCGGCTCGCCATGGCCGCGACCGCCGGGCAGCTTGTCACCGCCGAGCGTGTAGACCTTACCGCCTGTCGTGAAGACGAGGATCTTGTCGGTCGTCTGCGCCGGGAACGCCACCTTCAGCGCATCGCCCTCCTTGAACTGGAGTGACGACGTGTCGGAGATGTGGCCCTTCAGCGCGCGGATCCAGCCCTTCTCAGAGATGACGACGGTGATCGGTTCCTTCTCGATCATCGCCTGCTGGATCGCCTCGACGTCGGCTTCCGGCGCATCGGCAAAGGTGCTGCGGCGCTTGCCGATCTCGGTCGCCTTGGCAAACTTCTTTTTGACTTCGCCGATTTCCCAGGCGACGGTCTGCCACTGCTTTTCGTCGGAGGCGAGCAGCGCCTCGATCTCGGCCTTTTCCTTCGAGAGCGCATCGAACTCGGTGCGGATCTCGAATTCCTCGAGCTTGCGCAAGGAGCGCAGGCGCATGTTGAGGATCGACTCGGCCTGGAGATCGGTGAGCGAGAACCGCTCCATCATCACCGTCTTCGGCTCATCCTCTTCACGGATGATGCGAATGACTTCGTCGATGTTCAGGTAGGCGACAAGGTAGCCGCCGAGGATTTCGAGCCGGCGGTCGATCGCGGCCAACCGGTGGCGCGAGCGGCGCTGCAGCACTTCGCGGCGATGCGCCAGCCATTCCGACAGCACTTCGTTCAGCGCCATGACCCGCGGCACGCGCCCCATGGACAGCACGTTCATGTTGAGCGGAATGCGGCTTTCGAGCTCGGTCAGCTTGAACAGCGATTCCATCAGGATGCCGGCATCGACCGAACGGCTCTTCGGCACGAGGACGATGCGGATGTCTTCGGCAGATTCGTCGCGGATGTCTTCGAGCAGCGGCAGCTTGCGGGCGATCAGCAGCTCGGCAATCTTTTCGATCAGGCGCGACTTCTGTACCTGGTACGGGATCTCGGTGACGACGATCTGGTAGCCGCCGCGCCCAAGCTCTTCCTGCGCCCAGCGGGCACGGACGCGGAAACCGCCACGGCCGGTGCGGTAGGACTCGGCCATGCTTTCCCGGCCCTCGACGATCACGCCGCCGGTCGGGAAGTCGGGCCCTTCGATGCCGCCCTTTTGCGGGTTGGCCGGATCGTAAAGCAGATCCTCGACGGTCGCCTCGGGATGACGGATGAGATGCAGCGCCGCGTCGCACAGTTCATGCGCGTTGTGCGGCGGGATCGAGGTGGCCATGCCGACGGCGATGCCGGTCGCGCCGTTTGCGAGCAGGTTCGGGAAGGCGCCGGGGAGCACGGTCGGCTCCTGGTCTTCCTCGTTGTAGGTCGGGCGAAAATCCACCGCGTCCTGGTCGATGCCTTCCAGAAGCAGCGAGCAGACGTCCGTCATCTTGGCTTCGGTGTAGCGCATCGCCGCGGCGTTATCGCCGTCGATGTTGCCGAAGTTGCCCTGGCCATCCACCAGCGGATAGCGGATCGCAAATTCCTGCGACAGGCGCACCAGCGCGTCATAGATCGACGCGTCGCCGTGCGGATGGAACTTACCCATCACGTCGCCGACGATACGCGCGCATTTCTTGAACGAGGAGTTGGGGCGCAGCCCCATCTCGCTCATCGCATGCACGATGCGGCGGTGCACGGGCTTCAACCCGTCGCGAACGTCCGGAAGCGCGCGGTGCATGATGGTCGACAAGGCATAGGCGAGGTAACGCTCTTCCAGCGCCGCCTTGAGGTCAACCGGCTGAATGTGATCGTCCCCGCCTGACGGGGGATTGAGGCTTTGTCCCATAGGTTCTTGCTAGCGCAACAAACCCGGAACGGCAAGGTTTTCAGGGCTTGCGCTTGTGGAGAACCCCCGCGCCTCAAATAACCGGCCCGCACACCGATCCGCTTGCCCCGGCGCAATGTTCGTGCAACGGTCGCGCCGCTATGCGTCGGAGGCTGCCGCCAGGTAACGTCCCGGAAAGCATGCCCGAGCAGGAACATGTGCGGTTCGCCCAAGCGAATATAATTTCGCCCTGTTTCGTAATAGCTTCGGCTGGAGTTGATTTGGACGATTTGCAAGGGGGATCGCAGGACGCGCATTGGCAGATGGAAATGGCGGCAGCGCGCCGCCGACAAAGACGAATGCTGCCAAGCGCCTACAGTTGAAGCCCTTGCCAAGGGAACCAGATCAGCGACGCCTTATCTTCTTAAACGCTACACAATCAAAGATTTTCACGAAGGAACTCGAAATGATGCACACGCGCAAGATCCGCCTGATGATGGCGAGCGCCGCGCTCCTCACGCTTACCGGCCCGGCCTTCGCGCTCGATGGCGCCGATCTGATGAAGAAGCTCGACGCAGCGACGAACGCGAACGGCACCTCGCTCACCTATGACAAGGCCGAAGTCGACGGCGACAAGGTGACGGTGACCGGCGTCAAGCTCAAGGTCGCAAGCCAGCCGGGCGAAGCGGTGGACCTGAAGATCGGGGACCTGACCTTCGAAGGCGTCGAGGAAACCGAAGGCGGCGGCTACTACGCCGAAACCGTTTCGTTCCCCGACGTCAATGTCAGCCAGGACGAGGGTGCCATTTCGGTCAAGGACATCCTGCTCTCCGGCCTGACGATCCCGGCCAATGCGACCGGCGGAACGATCAACGACATCCTTCTCTATGAAAGCGCCAGCACCGGCCCGATCGCCGTCAGCTCCAAGGGCAAGGAAGTCTTCTCGCTCGAAAGCACCGAAGCCAACCTCGCGCGCCAGGAAAATGACGCCGGCTTCGACTTCGACGCGACTGCGTCCGGCATCAAGGCCGACCTGTCGTCGGTCGAAGACGCCAAGAGCAAGGAGGCGATCGAAAAGCTCGGCCTCACCACCATCGACGGCGCCCTGACGATGAAGGGCAGCTGGGAAGTCGAAAGCGGCAATGTCGCACTCGAAGAATATGCCCTCGACTTCAAGGATGTCGGCCGGCTGAACTTCGCTCTCGACATCTCCGGCTACACGCTTGCCTTCGTCAAGTCGATGCAGGAAGCGATGAAGGCTGCCGAAGCCAACCCGAACAAGGAAGAGGCCAACCAGGCCATGGGTCTCGCCATGATGGGCCTCATGCAGCAGCTGACCTTCAACAGCGCCGAAATCCGCTTCGACGACGCGTCGATCACCAAGAAGGCGCTCGACTATGCCGGCTCGCAGCAGGGTGTTTCCGGCGAGCAGATGGCGCAGTCGCTGAAGGGCCTGGTTCCGATCATGATGGCGCAGCTCAACGTGCCGGAACTACAGAACCAGGTGTCGGCCGCCGTCAACGCCTATCTCGACGGCCCGAAGAGCCTGACGATCAGCGCCGCTCCGGAAAAGCCGGTTCCGTTCCCGATGATCATGGGTGCTGCCATGGGCGCGCCGAACACCATCCCGTCGGTGCTCGGCGTCAAGGTAACGGCGAACGACTAATCGTTCAGGTTTCTCCCGGCCTCAATCGAGCCCAGGAGAGACCAAGATGACGACCAACCTTGCGCGCCGAGACAGGCGCGCAAGGTTTGATGGCGATTCACTCGGCGGACTTCGCCAGCCGAAGCCCGCGCCGCGCCCTCCCCTGAAAGAACAAGCTCCGCCTTTACTTGCGAACCGCACAGTCGGATCACGTCGAGCGCCCTTGTGGAGCGCGCATCGGCTGCGTGCGGGGCACGCTTCTTCCCGGTCGGCTATTGCTTGCACCAAGAAATTTTCACCGTAAGGCGATGGCGTTTTTCATCGAAATCGTGCATGCCAGCCTCAGGCAATTCAGAGTCCGACTTCCAGCGAACTTGAGAGCATTTAAGCCTCGGCCGGGACGTCTCGGACTTTGTCCAAAATATACAAATACATACCCGAATATCGTCTCCACGTTACGGCAGATCGGACGTAAATGCTCGCCTGGCTCCAGCAGTCTGTAAATTTCACTGAAGAATTGCTGGAGGGGAAATTCGCCCCCGTCCGAGCCGATTACTACACAGGCCCGCCGGGTAAGCCGCTGCGGCTGCTGCTCCAGGCACGGACGGATTTCCTGTCGATCTGGCGGGCGAGCGACTATACCGAAAAGGTCTCGCAGACCAAGATCCTCGGGCGACAGATCATCGTCGTCAATTCGCCCGACCTGATCCGCCAGGTCGTCGTCAAGCGCCACGAAAACTTCGAACGCAAGAGCCCGCAGATGCGCCGGGCACTCGAATTCCTGCTGGGCGACGGGCTGTTCATTTCGGACGGAGACACCTGGAAGCAGCGCCGGCCGCTGGTGGCAGATATCGTCCACGCCAAACGGGTCCCCTCCTTCGGACCGGTCATGGAAAATACGACCAGCGAACTGGTCGAGCGCTGGAACCGCATGCCCGATGGCGCCGAGGTCAACGCTCTGCACGAAATGGCCGGACTGACCGCAGAGATCATCGCGCGCAGCGTCTTCGGCAACCAGCTCGGCGACGATAGCGCGGCGGCGGTGACCGAGGGCTTCACCAGCTACCAGTCGCTGGTCGATTCCATCAACATCGGCTACTTCCTCGGCTTCGACGATGGCCTGCCAGTGCTGCGCACACCGAGCCTGCGTCGTTCGGTCAAGCGCATCCACGCAACCATCGACAAGGTGGTTGAGGATCACCTGGCCGGACGCGGCGACCACAATTCGATGGTCGAGCTGCTGATCCGCCGCCAGCAACGAAACCCGGAACTGAAACTCGACCTCGTCGCCTTGCGCAACGAGGCCGCAACCATCTTCATGGCCGGGCACGAGACGACGGCGGCGACGCTGACCTGGACCTGGTATCTGCTTTCGAAGGCCGGCTGGGTCGAGAAGGCAGTCCACGACGAAATCGCCAGGGTCTGCGGCGACCGGACACCGACGATCGACGACGTGCCGCAGCTCGAATGGTGCCGCGCGGTCATCGAAGAAACGCTTCGCCTCTACCCGCCGGTGCCGATCCTGGCGCGGCAGACCCGCGAGGCGGACATGATCGGCGACGTTGCCGCCGAGCCGGGCTCGCTCGTGCTGATCGTGCCGTGGCTTCTCCACCGGACTGAAAGCCTCTTCCAGGATCCGCACCATTTTCATCCGGAGCGATTTACCGAGGGTCGTCGGCCGACGCCCTACAGCTTCATTCCGTTTGCCAGCGGCCCCCGCGTCTGCCCCGGTCTGCATTTCGGGCTGACCGAAGCGATCCTGTGTCTAGCAATCATTGCCCAGCGGTTCCGGGTGCGCGTCGCCACGCGCCACGCAGTCGAGCCAATTTGCCGCCTGACATTGCGACCGAAGCGCGGACTTCCAGTCACGCTTCACAGGCGCAGGAGCGAAGCGCATGGGTGATCCACGCCCGCAAGAGCCGATTGCCAAGCGCAAGGCCTGGACCTTCACGGAGGAAGGCGTCCCCGGCCTTACGGACGCGCTAGCAGGCGGTGATCGCCTGCGCGCTTTCCAGCGTTACTGGATTTCCGACAACCTGTGGAACCTCGCCAACCTCGCTGGACACTTTGGCATGAAAATGTTGCCGATGGACGCCTGCTCGCGCCTAGGGGCAGCACTCGGCCTCTTCGCGGTGCCACGGTTCCACAAGGTCGCGGCTCAGCGCGCCCGTGCAACCATCCAGCATCTGCGTCCCGACCTGGACGCCTCGCAGCAGGAGGCGTTGTTTCGCGAAAACTGTCGAGCACAAGGGCGACTGATGACCGAGTTTTCGGTGATCAACCGGCTGCAGCGCTGCCCCGAGCGGCTCAAGGCCGATAGCCTCGCGCGGATCCGCGACGCAGCGAAGGAAGGGCCGGTCATCACCGTCGGCATGCACCTTGGCAACTGGGAGGCCGGGACCATTGCCATCCGGAGTTTTGGCCTTCAACCCTACGCCTCGTACGTGCCTCCCAAGGGCCGCGCAAAGTCCTGGATCGCCGAAAGGGTTCGCACCAAGGCCGGGCTACGGTTCCTTCCTCCCGGGGCGGAAGGCATTCGGCCGGCGCTCAGGGTGCTGAAAAACGGCGGTGTCGTCAGCATGTTTTGCGACGAAGGCTTTGCCGGCATGATCAGGGGACCGTTCTTTGGCCGCAAGCCGCATCAGGAGGGCAACATTGCGGTGGCCATTCGACTGGCACGCATGACGGGCGCAACGATCTGCCCATGGTACTGTCTGCGCACAGACAACTTCCGCTTCGAGTTTGAAGCACTCGAGCCTATTCGGTTGCCGGCTGAGGATCGCCCGAATGCGCGAATTCTGGACGACATGCTGCTCTTGAATAACGCCATCGAGCCGGTCGTTCGCGCCCATCTCGACCAATGGTACTTCCTCGACAACGCGCTTCGGCCGCAGTGAAGCTTGCTTGCGCTTTTTGGTGCGCCCGCATGTCGGCCTTGCGATCGCCGCTTGATGCCGGCCGGGTCTGGCCTATTTATCCCGCCAAGGACCGAATTCCCTGTTCCTGACCGATAAAACGGAAGGAGATAGCCATGGGACTGAAGCAGGCGGACATTACAGCCATCCTTGGCCCGGTCGACGAGACGCTGATGGCCGAACTGCTTGCGACCGGCGCAACGGCCGGCGAGCTTGCAGAGGCGATCGCCTGGGTCAACAACGATGAAGCGCTGATCGGGGAAGGCCGCCATCTGCCGGCCGGCCGTGTTGCGGCGCTGATCGACATCTTGACCCCAGACAACGAAGAAGAGCGGAATTTCGAACTGTAGTCGAACACGACTACTTGCCGGGTAAGTCCGATTGCAAGCCGCCTGCCGGGCGGCTGGGTGCGTGAGGCCATATGTTCGTGTTGAGGGAGGTCCACAATGGCTGCCAAGGAAGTCAGGTTCAGTAGCGATGCCCGCGATCGGATGTTGCGCGGTGTCGACATTCTCGCCGATGCGGTCAAGGTCACGCTCGGCCCGAAGGGCCGCAACGTCGTCATCGAACGCGCCTTCGGCGCGCCGCGCATCACCAAGGACGGCGTGTCGGTCGCCAAGGAAATCGAGCTCGACGACAAGTTCGAGAACATGGGCGCGCAGATGTTGCGGGAGGTCGCGTCGCGCACCAGCGACGTGGCCGGCGACGGCACGACGACGGCCACCGTGCTTGCACAGGCCATCGTCAAGGAGGGCGTCAAAGCGATCGCATCCGGCATGAACCCGATGGATCTGAAACGCGGCATCGATCTCGCCGTCGACGCGATCGTCGCGAAACTGAAGACCCACGCGCGCAAGATTTCCAACAATGAGGAGATCGCACAGGTGGGCACGATCTCGGCCAACGGCGACGCCGAAATCGGAAGCTATCTGGCAAAGGCCATGGAGCGTGTCGGCAATGAAGGCGTGATTACGGTCGAGGAGGCGAAAACCGCCGAAATCGAGCTGGAGATCGTCGAAGGCATGCAATTCGACCGCGGCTATCTCTCCCCCTATTTCGTCACCGACCAGGAGAAGATGCGGGTCGAATTCGAAGACCCCTACATCCTCATTCACGAAAAGAAGCTTTCCAACCTGCAGGCGATGATCCCGATCCTCGAAGCGGTGATCCAGGCAAGCCGGCCGTTGTTGATCATCGCCGAGGATGTGGAAGGCGAAGCGCTGGCGACGCTGGTCGTCAACAAGCTGCGCGGCGGGCTGAAGATCGCGGCCGTCAAGGCCCCGGGGTTCGGCGACCGGCGCAAGGCGATGCTCGAAGACATCGCCATCCTGACGGGCGGAACGGTCATCTCCGAAGACCTCGGCATCAAGCTCGATAACGTGACGCTCGCCAATCTCGGGCGGGCCAAGCGGGTGATGGTCGAGAAGGAAGACACCACCATCGTCGACGGCGCCGGCACCAAGGCGGATATCGACGGACGCGTCGGCCAGATCAAGGCGCAGATCGAGGAAACGACCTCCGACTACGATCGCGAGAAGCTGCAGGAACGGCTGGCCAAGCTTGCCGGTGGTGTCGCGGTGATCCGGGTGGGCGGCTCGACAGAAGTGGAAGTGAAGGAAAAGAAGGACCGGGTCGACGATGCGCTGCATGCGACACGGGCCGCGGTGGAGGAAGGCATTCTGCCTGGCGGCGGAGTCGCGCTGCTTCGGGTCGTCCACGCGCTCGATGGGCTCAAGCCCGAAAACGACGACCAGCGCGTCGGCGTCGAGATCGTGCGGCGGGCGCTGGAGGCGCCGGTGCGCCAGATCGCCGAAAACGCCGGCGCCGAGGGCTCGGTCATCGTCGGCAAACTTCGGGAGATGAGCGATTTCGCCCAGGGCTGGAACGCGCAGACCGGCGAGTATGGCGATCTCTACCGCATGGGCGTCATCGATCCGGCGAAGGTCGTGCGGGCAGCGCTACAGGACGCGGCGTCCGTCGCCGGCCTGCTTGTGACGACCGAAGCCATGGTCGCCGAAAAACCGAAGAAGAACGGACCCACGCCACCACCCGGTCCAGGCATGGACTTCTGACGGGCGACAGATGGTTGGTCGCCTAGCCGGACAGCTGGCGGTGGCGCCCGACCTCGGCAATGGCAAGCTCAACGATCGGCAGCAGGTCCGCTTCGCCGAAGCGACATCTGGAGCAGGCAAACAAAAAGCCCGACGAGACGATCGCCGGGCTTTTTCTTTAGTGTCAGGTCCGTTCGACCTTAGTCCTTCTTCTGCGGGATCGGGCGGATCGCCAGTTCGCGCAGTTGGGCCGGCGCCGCTTCGGACGGTGCGCCCATCAGGAGGTCAACCGCCTGCTGGTTCATTGGGAAGATCGAGATCTCGCGCAGGTTCTTGGCGCCGACGAGCAGCATGACGATGCGGTCGATGCCAAACGCCATGCCGCCATGCGGCGGTGCGCCGTACTGGAAGGCGCGGTAGAGGCCGCCGAACTGGTCTTCGACTTCCTGCTGCGACTTGCCGGTCAGTTCGAACGCCTTGACCATCACTTCCGGAAGCTGGTTACGGATCGAGCCCGAGGCGATTTCAAAGCCGTTGCAGACCATGTCGTACTGGTAGGCCTTGAGCGACAGCGGGTCTTCGGTGTTCAGCGCCTCGAGGCCACCCTGCGGCATCGAGAAGGGGTTGTGGGCGAAATCGATCTTCTTTTCGTCTTCCAGCCATTCGTAGAACGGGAAGTCGACGATCCAGCAGAATTCAAAGCGGTCACGGTCGACGAGGTTCAGCTCCTCGCCGGCGCGGGTGCGGGCTTCGCCGGCAAACTTGTAGAACTTGGCGGGATCGCCGGCGACGAAGAAGCAGGCGTCGCCATCGTCAAGACCGAGCTGCGTGCGAATCGCGTCCGTGCGCTCCTCGCCGATGTTCTTGGCGAGCGGACCGGCGCCTTCGAGCTTTTCGCCTTCCTTGCGCCAGAAGATGTAGCCGAGGCCCGGCTGGCCCTGGCTCTGGGCCCAGGCGTTCATGCGGTCGCAGAATGCGCGCGAGCCGCCGGTCTTGGCCGGGATCGCCCAGACTTCGACCTTCGGGTTCGACGCGATCATGTTGGCGAACACCTTGAAGCCGGACCCGGCGAAGTGCTCGGTGACGGCCTGCATCTCGATCGGGTTGCGCAGGTCCGGCTTGTCGGAGCCGTACTTGCGGATCGCGGTGTCGTAAGGAATGCGCGGGAACTTTTCCGTCACCGGCTTGCCGTCGGCAAACTCGACGAAGATCTCGCGGATCACCGGCTCCATGGTCGACCAGACGTCTTCCTGCTCGACGAAGCTCATTTCCAGGTCGAGCTGGTAGAACTCGCCCGGCAGGCGGTCGGCGCGCGGGTCTTCGTCACGGAAGCACGGCGCGATCTGGAAGTAGCGGTCGAAACCGGCCACCATCAGCAGCTGCTTGTACTGCTGCGGCGCCTGCGGCAGCGCATAGAAGCTGCCGGGATGGATGCGCGACGGCACGAGGAAGTCGCGCGCGCCTTCCGGCGACGATGCAGTCAGGATCGGGGTGGTGTATTCGGTAAAGCCGACTTCGCCCATGTGGCGGCGCATCGACGAGATGATCTGGGTGCGCTTGACGATGTTCTTGTGCAGCGTATCGCGGCGCAGGTCGAGGAAGCGGTACTTGAGCCGCACGTCTTCCGGATAGTCAGGCTCGCCGAAGACCGGCAGCGGCAGTTCCTTGGCCGCCGAGAGAACTTCGATCTCCTGGGCGTAGAGCTCGATCTCGCCTGTCGGCATGCCCTTGTTGACGGTGTCGTCCATGCGCGCCTTGACGAGGCCGTCGATGCGCACGACCCACTCACCGCGCACGGTCTCGGCTGCCTTGAAGGCGGGGCTGTCGGGATCGGCGACGACCTGGGTAATGCCGTAATGGTCGCGCAGGTCGATGAAGAGCAGACCGCCATGGTCGCGGACGCGGTGGACCCAGCCGGAGAGGCGAACGGTGGAGCCGACGTCCGACTTGCGGAGGGCGGCACAGGTGTGGCTGCGGTAACGATGCATCGTCTTATCCCGGAATTGCAAAGAGCCGCGCAGGCACGTCAGAAACGGCGCACGGCAACATGGTCAAAATCGGGCGGAAAAGCGCATGACGCGTTGCCTTTGTCAAGCCGCGCGGCCGCTGTCCGCCCCCGATGGAGGTGCGTTGTAAACGAAGGAAAGGGCCAGTCCAAGGGCGCTCGTGACAAGAGCAGGCCGAAATGCCGCGAAAAGGACGGCAATCGTCACAATTCGGGGCTGTCCGCCGGCAGAATGCGGGGCTACACAATCACTGGCCGCACATTTGATCCTCGAGTCGTGGCCGATTTTCGGATGTTGCCTGCCCCATGTCCCAGATTCGCCCGCTCATCCCCCTTCTTGTCACCGCAGGCATCCTCATCGGCGGCAACGGCCTGCAAGGCACGTTCATCTCGCTGCGCGCGCTTGAGGAGGGCTTCTCCACCTCGCTGATCGGGGTGATCGGTGCCGGCTACAACATCGGATTTGCGCTCGGTTGCGTCTATGTCACCCGCATCCTGCGTTCGATCGGGCACATCCGCACCTTCTCGGCCATGGCCGCAATCGCGTCGGCAGCGGCGATTTCCATGGTGCTCGTCATCAATCCGCTGATGTGGTTCCTGATGCGGCTTCTGGCCGGCATCTGTTTCGCCTGCCTGTTTGCGACCGTCGAAAGCTGGCTGAACGCCAGCGTCACCAATGCCAACCGGGCGCGCACGCTCTCTGTCTACCGTCTCGTCGATCTCGGCTCGGTGACGGCGGCGCAATACGTCATCCCGGGCATCGGCCTTGGCGGCTTCGAGCTCTTCGCCATCATCTCGATGGCGCTGACCTTGTCGCTGGTGCCGATCTCCTTTGCCGACCGCTCGAGTCCCGTCGCGCCGGAAGCGATCCGCTTCGACGTCAAGGCGCTCTGGAACATCTCGCCGCTTGCGACCGTCGGCTGCATCGTCGTCGGCCTCACCAATGCGGCCTTCCGCTCGCTGGGTCCGATCTACGCACAAGGCATCGGCCTGTCGGTCACCGCGATCGCCACCTTCATGAGTGCCGGCATCATCGGCGGCGTCGTGCTGCAGTATCCGCTCGGCCACTATTCCGACCGCATCGACCGGCGGCTGATCATCCTGATCGCCACCTTCGGCTCGCTGCTGGCCGGCCTGTTCCTGGCCTTCGGCGCCGGCAACGACGAGTGGCTGAATTTTGCCGGCATCTTCCTGTTCGGCGCCTTTGCCATGCCGCTTTATTCGCTCTGCTCGGCCCATGCCAACGATCACGCGGCCGAGGGACAGCATGCGCTCGTTTCGGCGGGCATGCTGTTCTTCTGGTCGCTCGGCGCGATCATCGGGCCGCTGTTTGCATCTTTCCTGCTCGAAATCTTCGGGCCGCAGGCGCTGTTCATCTACACGGCAGCGATCCTCTTCCTGTTCATGCTCTACACGCTGCAGCGCATGACGGCGCGCGCACCGGTACCTGCCGGCGAGCGGGCGATGCCGTTCCGCAACCTCCTGCGCACCTCGTCCTTCTTCAACAAGCTCGCTGCCGGCAACAACCACAAGCGCAAGGACCGCTGACCTGCGGCAAGATGCGCGCGATCAGCATAATTGCTGAACACAATAATCAGGTTTAGAACCGGCACACCGCAAACAGCAGCCGAGATCGCCGAAATGCCCGTCATCAGCCGCCGCACCTTCCTCCAAGGCTCCGCTGCTCTCGGAGGCGCCTTCACGCTTGGTGCCGGCATGGCGGCCCGCGCCGGCGCCGCACCCGATCCGCAGATCCTGATGGCGCAGCTAACCGAAGCCCAGATCGCCAAGGATGGGCTTACGCCCAAGGTCATGACCTACGGCTTGGGTGAGACCTCAAGCAGCGCCATGCCGCCTGTCCTGCGCATGCGCAAGGGTGAACCCTATGCCGCCCGCCTCCTCAACCGGCTCGACGAGCCGACAACGGTGCATTGGCATGGACTGCGCATCGCCAACGCCATGGATGGCGTGCCGGAACTGACGCAGCCTTATGTCTATCCGGGCGACCGTTTCGACTATCTGTTCACCCCGCCCGATGCCGGCACCTTCTGGTACCACCCACATTGCAACACGCTGACGCAGATGGGCGCCGGCCTGACCGGCGTGATCGTCGTCGAGAACCCGGACGATCCGACCTTCGATGCGGAGATCGTGCTCAACCTGCGCGACTGGCGGCTCGGCACGGGCGGCGCCTTCATCGACGCCTTCAAGCCGCGCGATGCGGCCCGCGGCGGCACCTACGGCACGGTGCGCACCGCCAACTGGCAGCAAGAGCCTACCTATGATGCACCGGCAGGCGGCCTGGTGCGCGTGCGCATCGCAGCAACGGACGTCACCCGCATCTATACGATCGGCCTTGAGGGCGCGGACGCAATGGTCATTGCGCTGGACGGCAACCCGGTCGACAAGCCGTTTGCGCTTGACCGCTACGATTTTGCGCCCGGCCAGCGCGTCGATCTTGTCGTGCGCATGCCCGATGGCGAAGGCCAGACGGCCACGCTCGGCAACCTGCGTGGATCGCATCCCTGGACGATCGCGCGCTTCCGCTCAGCCGGCGCCTCGCTCAAGCGTGACCTTCGGGATGTCGCCCCCCTGCCCGCCAACCCGATCGCGGAAGCTGATCTTTCCACCGCCACCCGCGTGCCGCTCGAACTGACGGCGACGGCGGAGCACAAGGCGACGCCTTCGATCTGCGGCTCGCTCGGCTACACCTTCTGGGCGATCAACAAGGTTCCGTGGCCGGGCGACACGCCCGATCCGATCGCGCCGATCGAGGAGATGAAGCTCGGCAAGAGCTATGTGCTCGAGGTCGCCAACCGGACGCCGCATGCCCACCCGATCCATCTGCACGGCCTGAGCTTCCGCGTTATCAATTCCAACAAGCGGACTTTCCTGCCGCCGCCGACCGATACGATCCTGCTTTTGCCCGATGAACAGGCGGAAGTCGCGCTTGTGGCGGACAATCCGGGCGATTGGGTCGTGCATTGCCATATCATCGAGCACCAGAAGACCGGCATGACGGGTTATTTCAAAGTCGTCTGAGATTTCGATTGTGACAGATGCCGCGAAGAGTTACACGAAATTCCAAGCCGCATTTTCGCCACAGTGATTTAAATCTGATGATTGAAACAACAGCAGACCTTGAGGCCGCCTGCCAGCAGCTGGCCCTTTCAAATTATATTACGATTGATACCGAATTTCTTCGCGAGACGACTTTCTGGCCGGAGCTTTGCCTGATCCAGATGGCGAGCCCGGACCTTGCCGTGATTGTCGACCCGATGGCGAAGGGCATCGATCTTGCGCCCTTCTTCGCGCTGATGGCCAATCCTGAGGTCATCAAGGTGTTCCATGCTGCGCGTCAGGACATCGAAATCATCTTCCATCTCGGAAACCTTATTCCGCATCCGATCTTCGATACGCAGGTCGCAGCGATGGTTTGCGGCTTTGGCGATAGCGTTTCCTACGACCAGCTGGTCAACCGCGTCACCGGCACGCAGATCGACAAGTCCTCGCGCTTTACCGACTGGAGCCGCCGTCCGCTGACCGAAAAGCAGCTCGACTATGCGCTGGCCGACGTCACGCATCTGCGCGACATCTACAAGTACCTGGCGGCAGAACTCGAGCGCGAAGGCCGTTCGCTCTGGCTGACCGAAGAGATGGCCATTCTCGAAGCCCGCGACACCTACGACCTGCACCCTGACGACGCCTGGCAGCGGCTGAAGATGCGGGTAAAGAAGCCGATCGAGCTCGCCGTGCTGAAGACGGTCGCCGCTTGGCGCGAGCGCGAGGCACGCGCCCGCAACGTGCCGCGCGGCCGCATCCTCAAGGATGACGCCATTTACGAGATCGCCCAGCAGCAGCCGAAGGATGCGGAAGCACTGGCACGGCTCCGGACCATCCCCAAGGGCTGGGAACGCTCCACCGCCGGAACGGCGGTCGTCGAGGCCGTCAACGAGGCGCTGGCGATCCCGAAGACCGATCTGCCGAAGCTTCCGCGCCAAAGCCATGCGCCGGAAGGTGCTGCGGCCGCTGGCGAGATGCTGAAGGTGCTTTTGAAGCTGATCGCCGAGAAGCAGGGCGTCGCCGCGAAGATCATCGCCAACAGCGAAGATCTCGACAAAATAGCTGCCGAGGGCGAGAAGGCGGATGTCGCCGCGCTCAAGGGCTGGCGGCGCGAACTCTTCGGCGAAACGGCACTGAAGCTGATCAACGGCGACGTCGCCCTGCGCTTCGTCGACAAGAAGATCGAAGCAGTGGAAATCGGCGCCGAGATCACGTCCGCGTCAGCTTGAAAAAGGGATTGGGCGGAGACAAGTTTCCGCCTGAATCCAGCTCTAGCCAAGGGCCGGGCGGAACAGAATCACCATCGTATCAAACGATGTGACGTGAGCCGGCGCCTTGGGCAACGCCGACCGACACGGATGCCGCCTTTCCGGTACCGGAGCTTTCTGCATGCGTTGGCGCTTTTCGACTTTCGAAGGACTTCTCTTGCTGCTGGTCATCGCCGGCGCCGGCGCGGTCTACGCATGGGTTTTCTACGGCAAGGGCGCCCTGATCGGCGCAACCTATGCACTCTTCATGTGCCTTCCGATCATCGCGTTTGAGCGACGCATCATTTTTCGGCGTCTGCATCGGCGGATCCACGCCTTTTCCACGCCGGTCTTCTTCGTCGCGTCGCTGGTGATCTACTTCGTGCTTCTCGACGTCGGCTATGCCGCCGCCGGCCTGCTCATGCAGACGGGGGGCGTCATGAAGGACCACTGGATGGACGCGATGATGCCGTCGAAGACAGTCCTCGTCTTCGCGCTCGGCGTTTCGGGTTCGCTCGTCTTCATCCTTAGGGTTCGCGAACTGCTCGGGCGCGACGTCTTTTTGAGCCTGCTCACCGGCCGCTACCGCAGGCCGGTCGAGGAGGAGCGCGTCTTCCTCTTTATCGACCTTGCCGGATCGACCGCCTATGCCGAGAAACACGGCGACCTCAGGATGCAGGAATATCTCGGCAGGCTGTTTGCAACGATCGCCGATCCGGTGATGCGCTACCGCGGCTCGATCGACGACTACA
Organism: Ensifer sp. ZNC0028; assembly: GCF_000799055.1. NCBI lineage: Bacteria > Pseudomonadati > Pseudomonadota > Alphaproteobacteria > Hyphomicrobiales > Rhizobiaceae > Ensifer > Ensifer sp. ZNC0028. The sequence goes on along the minus strand of NZ_JTLA01000009.1, from coordinate 75,746 downwards.
TCGGTGACGCCGCCGTCATTACCTGGCCTTTCGATCGCGCCACCAACAATGCCGCCTGCATTCATTGCGTCTTCGACATCCTGGAGATGATCGATGCGGACGCGACCCGCTGGCAAAAGGAGTTCGGCGAAGTTCCGCGCCTGCGCGCAGCACTTCATGGCGGCACCATCGTCGCGGCGGAGATCGGGCTCGACCGGCACAAGATCACCTATTTCGGCGATACGGTGAACACCACCGCCCGGCTTGAAGGCTTCTGCAAGACGCTTGGCCACCAGGTGCTGATCTCCACCGACCTCGCGCGTAAGATGCGCCTGCCGCATTATGTCCGGGTCGAGGATCTCGGCGAGCATGCCGTCAGAGGACGGGGGCAGAAGCTTGGCGTTCTGTCGCTGCGCGCAGGCAGCGCAGCGCCTCAGCTGGCATCGACCGCGGCCGAGTGATCTCGACCGACCGGATCGTGATCGCCGTCAACCGTGCAGCTTGGCGCCCTTGGTGATCTTGTCGACCAGCTTCTTGTCCGCATGAATGGCAATGCCGGCGACCGCAGCGTCTTCGGGGCTGGTCTCGGCGAAGACCGCCCGGTTGGCGTGGTCGTGGCCGGTGGCGAACATGGCGTCGACATAGATCGAGGCTTTGACCTCTCTTTCGATCGCACGCCGTTGAATGTTGCCGAGCGTCTTCCCATCTGCGGCTAGCACGATGATCGGCTGGATGCTCAGGGCGTTGTAGACGTTGCCGGCGCCATCGCGATAATCTTCGCCGATGATTTCGGGCTTCTGTCCGGCGATCCCGGTGGCGAGGAAGGCGGTGACGTTGAGCTTCTGCCAGGTTGCCAGGTCCTCGCGCAAGACGATTGCAAATTTGGTATCGAACATGACGGCCATCTCCATTTCAGCCCGACAGGGCGTGCCGGAAGACGCATTATCGGACGGTGCCGCAATCGATCTTGAACGATTGTGCGGCGCGCCCGGCGACGGCATCCGGGTGGCGCCTGCCGTCGATGGCATCGAGCGCATCGAGGCGCGCCTGCATGGAAAGTTCTTCGAGCCGCACCGCCACGATACCTACGCGATCGGCGTGACGCTCGGTGGCGTGCAGACGTTCCAGTACCGTGGCGAAAGTCGCTTCAGCAATCCTGGAAGCATCATCATCCTCCATCCGGACGAGATCCACGACGGCGGCGCGGGAACGGAGATCGGGCTTCGCTACAGGATGATGTACCTGCAGCCGGAACGGTTGCTCGCAGCCCTTGGCGAAACCGATCGTTCCCTGCCCTTCGTCGCAGCCCCTGTCGTGGGCGACGAGGCGCTGAGGCAGGCGGTCGGCGAAGCCGTCATGGATCTGGACAATGGCATCGACGAACTGGCGCTCGACGATATCCTCGTACGGATCGCCGAGGGGCTCTACCGCCACGCCGGCACCAAGGACGCCAAGCCCGGAAAGACCGACAAGCACGCCGTTCTCCAGGCGAGCGAGTTCCTTCGCGCCAATCTCGAACGCCCCGTCGGCTCGCAGGAACTGGAGGCGGTGAGCGGGCTCGATCGCTTCACCCTCGCCCGGCAATTCCGCCGGGTTCTCGGCACCAGCCCGCACCGCTATTTGCTGATGCGCCGGCTGGAGCGGGCACGGCAGATGATCGCTCGGGGCGAAAGCCTTGCCGGTGCAGCACTCGAAACCGGCTTTGCCGACCAGGCGCATTTCACCCGTCATTTCAAGCGCGCCTACGGCCTGACGCCCGGCCGCTGGGCGAGCCTCGCCGTCGCCGGCCAATCCTGTCACCAAAGCTTCATCGGGTTGTAAAGCAAGCATCACCCAACCGTCATCATAGCCGCCTATCGGGTTCGGACTGCAGCGCCGCGCGTCGTGGGACGCGCAAGGGTCGCTGCAGCACGTCGAATTTGCTGCACGTCTTTCTCCTTGGATCTACGGCGATCCAAGGCGGCAGGCAGAGGCTCCAACCCAAGGTGAACTTCATGACGAAAACGCTTCTCGCCACTGCGGCTCTTTCCCTTTTGATGACGATGGCCGCCTCGGCCGAGGAAAAGTCCTTCACCGCGACCCTGAAGGGCCACGCGATCCTGCCGGCAAACACGATCATCGCTGCCCCCGCGGACGCGCCTGAGTATCTCAAGACCTCCGGCAAGTTCACCACCGCGGACCGCAAGCGTGCCGAAGCGCTCGGCACCGTGCCGGGCAAGGACGGCGTGCGCCTGACCGGCCTATCGCTTCCCTTCGACGGCCAGCCGATGCAGGGCTTTTCCGGCATCAAGGCGATGGAAGATGGCACCTTCTGGAGCCTGTCCGACAACGGCTTCGGCAGCAAGATGAACTCCAGCGACGCCATGCTGATGCTGCACCATGTGAAGATGGACTGGGACGCCGGCAAGGTCGAAGCGCTGAAAACACTGTTCCTGACCGACCCGGACAAGAAGGCCCCCTTCCCGATCGTCATGGAAGGCTCGGACAAGCGTTATCTCACCGGCGCCGACTTCGACGTCGAATCGATCCAGCCGGTCGCCGACGGCTTCTGGGTGGGTGAAGAGTTCGGACCCTACATTCTCAAGTTCGACCTCGACGGCAAGCTGACCGATGTGATCGCGACCACGGTGGACGGCAAGCCGGTGATGTCGCCCGACAACCCAACGCTGACGCTGCAGGGCGACCCCTCGAAGAAGACGCCTGCCTTCAACCTGAAGCGCTCCGGTGGCTATGAAGGCATGGCGCTTTCCAAGGATGGCAGCAAGCTTTACGGCCTGCTCGAAGGCCCGATCTGGACCGACAGCGAAACGGTCGAGCAGGCCGATGGCCGCCCGGCGCTGCGCATCATCGAACTCGATGTCGCAAGCAAGGCCTGGACCGGCCGTAGCTGGCTCTACCCGCTGGCTGAAGGTGGCGAGGCAATCGGCGACTTCAACATGCTCGACGACAAGACCGCACTGGTGATCGAGCGCGACAATGGCGCCGGCACGATGGACAAGGCCTGCGCCGATCCGAAGGACCCGAAGCCGGACTGCTTCGCAACGGGCTCCAAGGTCAAGCGCATCTACAAGATCGCCTTCGACGACAGCAATGCCGGCAAGGCCGTGCGCAAGATCGGCTACATCGACCTCTTGAAGATCGCCGACCCGGATAACAAGAAGCGCCAGGGCGGCGGCGAAGGCTTCTACGACATGCCCTTCGTCACCATCGAAAACGTCGACCGCGTCGATGCGACCCACATCATCGTCGGCAACGACAACAACCTGCCGTTCTCGGCCGGTCGCGCGCTCGACAAGGCCGACGACAACGAGTTCGTACTGCTCGAAGTCGGCGATTTCCTGAAGGCCGAATAAACAAGAAGGGCGCGCGAATTTCGGTTCGCGCGCCCTTCCTTTTTTAGTCCGGGATTTCTTCGGCGTCAGCTTTCGAAGTGGAAAGCGAGCCGCTTGCCGGTAAGCTTGCCAAGCTGCTGCAGGCGGCCATCCAGACGCTCTCCAGCAAATTCCGAATAGGCAGCCGGAACGACGATTTCCAGATCCACGTCCGGGAGCGACGACTTGCGGAACGTCAGGTTCCGCGCAATGCCGGGCATCGATGCCGAGAAGAGGTAGGCGACGCGCAAGAGGCCGCCGAGCAGCTTTGCCAGTTCCAGCAGGCGCGGCGTCGTGATGCCGGCAAGCGCGTTCGTGGCGCCGTCGTCGTTGAGCCCTTCGAAGCGGTAATAATTGGAAAGCGCGATATAGGCCCGGCCGGCGTGGGTAATGCCCGAGAAGGTCGAGTGGGCGATGATGTTCAGCGCCTGCAGGCCGCGATAATCCGGATGAGCGCGCCAGCTGATATCGGCGAGCAGGCAGGCGGCCTGGCGGTACCGGCCCTCCTCTTCCGTCTCCTCGATGCCGAAGAACGGCACCATGCGGCCGGTCCAGTCGGCCAGCTCACGGGCGTGCTCGGGCGAGCGGGCGCGCAGGATGGCGATCTCGTTTGCCGCTGTCAGCAGTGGATCCTGGGCGCGCTCCTCGTCCTTCAAGAGCGAAAACAGATAGCCTTCGCGAACGCCGAGCGCCGAGAAGGAAATCCGCTCCGGCTTCATGATCTCAAGCGCTTCCTGCATGGCGATCGCCCCGAAGGGCAGAAGGCTGCGGCGGCTCTTGGAGATCGTCGAATAGGCAGATGGCTTGATGTTCTTCGGCTCGATCACTTCCGGCAGAAGCGCCATCGCCTCGTCGAAGGAAATCTCGTAGCCCTGCATCATGTGCAGCGGATAGTCGCGGATTTCCATGTGCAGCTTGGCGATCGAGCGCCAGGTGCCGCCGACCGCATAGAAGGTGCGCCCTGTGCCGGTCTTCAGCACGGCCGAGTTCTTCATGAACTTGCGCACCCAGGTGCGTGCCTTGGTGAGCGAGCCGTTGCTGTGCTCGAACAGGCGGATACCGCCGAGCGGCAGGGTGATACCCTTGCCGATCTTCGTGCCGGCGACGTCGACGAGTTCGAGCGAGCCACCGCCAAGGTCGCCGACGACACCGTCGGGATCGTGGTAGCCGCTGACGATGCCCATCGCGGAATAATAGGCCTCTTCCTCACCGGTGAGGATGCGGACCTTGTGACCGAGGATCGCCTCGGCCTTCTCGATGAAGGCCGGGCCGTTGCTCGCCTCGCGCGCGGCTGCCGTCGCCAGCACATACATCGAGGTCGCCCGCGCCTGTTTGGAGAGCGCGTGAAAGCGATGCAGCGCTCTCAGCGCGCGCTCGACGCTGTCTTCATCCATGCGTCCGGTCGCATCGATGCCCTTGCCGAGACCGCACATCACCTTTTCGTTGAACAGCATGGCCGGCGAGCGGCTCAGGCCTTCGTAGACGACAAGGCGGATGGAGTTCGAACCGATATCGATAACGGAAACCGGGCGGATGCCGGGCAGACGCCCCTGCGCTTCAGATTCGACCATGCAATTCCAGTTTATTTGTGCCAGCCGCTCTTCCAGCCGGCTATGAGCTTCGGTGCGCTGGACTTCAGGGCCTCGCCCCGGCCGGAGAGGCTGGGATTGGTCATGAAATAGTGCTGTGCGTTGAAAGGCTCGGCGTCCTTGCCGACTTCCATCCGGCGAGAGGTGCCATCGGGAAGAATTTCGTAGCTCTGCTGGTTGTCGATGAGATTACCCAGCATGATCTGCGACAGAACCTGTTCGTGCACAGTCCGGTTGATGAGAGGCACGAGCGTCTCGACCCGCCGGTCCAGATTGCGCGGCATCATATCCGCCGAGCCGATATAGACAAGGGCATTCTCCGATGGAAGCCCGTGGCCGTTGCCGAAGCAGAATATGCGGGAATGTTCAAGGAATCGACCGACGATGGACTTGACACGGATATTGTCGGAGAGCCCCGGGACCTGCGGGCGCAGGCAGCAGATGCCGCGCACCACCAGGTCGATTTCAACGCCGGCGCGGCTCGCCTTGTAGAGCGCGTCGATGATCTCGGGATCGACGAGCGAGTTCATCTTCATCCAGATCGCAGCCGGGCGCCCGGCCTTGGCATGCTCGATCTCTTCGTCGACGTGCCTGAGGATGCGCGGACGCAGTGTGTGCGGCGAGACCGCCAGCTTCATGCCCGCTTCCGGTTCGCCATAGCCGGTGATGAAATTGAAGATGTTCGCCATGTCGTGGGCGATCACAGGATTGCAGGTGAAGAACGACAGGTCGGTGTAGATCTTCGCCGTGACCGGGTGGTAGTTGCCGGTGCCGAGATGGCAATAGGTCCGAAGTTTGCCCTCTTCGCGCCGCACCACCATCGACATCTTGGCGTGGGTTTTCAGTTCGATGAAGCCGAAGACGACCTGCACGCCGGCACGCTCCAAGTCGCGCGCCCAGCGGATGTTGGCTTCTTCGTCGAAACGCGCCTTGAGCTCGACCAGCGCCGTCACCGACTTGCCGGCCTCGGCAGCGTCGATCAGCGCACGCACGATCGGGCTGTCGTTCGACGTGCGGTAAAGCGTCTGCTTGATGGCGACGACATCAGGATCGCGCGCCGCCTGCAAGAGGAACTGCACGACGACGTCGAAGGACTCGTAAGGGTGGTGCACCACCATGTCCTTTTCGCGGATCGCCGCCAGGCAGTCGCCGGCATGCTCGCGCACGCGCTCCGGGAAACGCGGATTGTACGGCTCGAAGCGCAGATCGTCGCGCGGAGCCTTGGTGATTTCGGACAAAGTGTTGAGTGCCAGCAGTCCCGGCAGGACGGCGATCCGGTTTTCCGGGACGCCCAGTTCCTGGACGACGAACTGGCGCAGCGACGCGGGCATTTCCGAATCGGTCTCGATGCGGATCACCGAACCGCGGCGACGGCGCTTCAGCGCGGTCTCGAAGAAACGCACCAGGTCTTCGGCCTCTTCCTCCACTTCGATATCGCTGTCGCGAATGATGCGGAAGGTACCGGAGCCCTTGACCTCGTAGCCGGGGAACAGCCGGTCGATGAACTGGCTGACCATATCTTCGAGCGTGATGTAGCGGATGACGTTCTTGACGTCCGGCAGCCGGATGAAGCGGTCGAGTGCGACCGGCAGGCGCAATAGCGCCGTCATCGGCTCACGGCCGGTCTTGCTGACCAACTGCAGGCCCATCGAGAAGCCGAGGTTCGGAATGAACGGGAACGGATGGGCCGGATCGATCGAGAGCGGCGTCAGCACCGGGAAGATCGCCTGGTCGAACTCGTTGGCAAGCCAGCTCCTGTCCTGCGCCGACAGCGAGGCCGGGCGAACGATGAGGATGTCTTCCTTGGCGAGATACTGCTGAAGCACGGCGAGCGAGGCCTGCTGCTCCATCTGCAGATTGTCGATTTCCTTCAGGATGTCTTCGAGCTGCTCGACCGGCGTCTTGCCGTCGGGCGAACGCATCGAGAGGCCCTGGCGCACCTGGCCTTCGAGGCCGGCGACGCGCACCATGAAGAACTCGTCGAGGTTGGCAGCCGAGATCGACAGGAAGCGGACGCGCTCCAGCAGCGGATGCGCGGTGTTCAGCGTTTCCTCGAGCACGCGGCGATTGAACTGCAGCCAGGAAAATTCGCGGTTGATGAAGCGCTGCGGGCTCGTCAGCAGGTCGACGTCCTCCGCCGATGCCTGATTTTCGTTCACCGCAGATAGCGCGTTATCCATGCTTTTCAGATCCCATTGCTCCGGCTGCACCGGCTATCTCAGTTTGACGACGGTTATGTGACAGTCAATCGGACCGACGTTGATTTCCCAGTTCTTCAAGCACTTCGGAAGCGAGCGCGCGCGAAAGCTTCGTGCCGCGGGCGAGCGCCAGATGGTCGATGCGCTCGACGATCGTCTGCGCGGCTTCGAGCGACCGTTCCATGCGCTGGACGATGTAGCCGACCAGGCGCTCGTCGACGAGGAGCTGCCGATCGGCAAAGAGCTTGATCAGCACCTGCGTCAGCAATTCGTCGTCCGGCTCGCCGATCTCGACCACGGTCGCGGCCTTCAGGCGCGAACGCAGGTCCGGCAGCGTTACCGGCCAGGACATCGGCCAGAGCCGCGTCGTCATCAGCAGGCTGGTGCCATGCTGGCGCACGTTGTTGATGACGTGGAACAGCGTCGTATCGTCGAAACCGCTGCGGTCGGCATCCTCGAAGAGAACGGGCCTTTCGGCCGCGATCAACGCGGCATCGGAGCCGGCGAGCGGATGGATGACTTCCGCCCCTGCCCGCTCCTTCCAGATGCTGGCGAGGTGTGATTTTCCGGAGCCGACCGGGCCGGCGATGATGACCACCGGCGCCGGCCAGTCCGGCCAATGGTCGACGATGGCGATGGCCGCGCTCAGCCTGTCAGAGACGAGCAGGTCCTCACGACCCGTCGCCGGGTCGTGGCCGAAGGCCAGGGGGATTTGTTCAAATGGGCGTTTTGTCATGCTGTACTCGGGACAATCGTCGGAAATCAGGCGGCCTTGTCGCTCTTCGCCTTCTTTTCCACGGCCTTGCCGTGCCCGTGATAGAGGTCGCTATCAAGGTAGCGCTGGATGCCGAAGCGGACAAGCACGCCGATCGCAGCCGCCGCCGGCACCGCCACCAGCAGGCCGACGAAGCCGAAGAGCGCGCCGAAGGCAAGCAGCGCAAACATCAGCCAGACCGGGTGCAGGCCGACGCTTTTGCCCACCAGCTTCGGCTGGAGGATGTTGCCCTCCATGAACTGGCCGCTGAAGAAGACGGCAAGCACAAGGCCAATCCAGAGATAATCCGGCCAGAACTGCACCAGGGCGACGCCGACGGCGAGAACCAGGCCGACCATGGATCCGACATAGGGAATGAAGCTGATCATGCCGGCAAAGAGGCCGATCAGCAGGCCGAAGTTGAGACCGACCAAGGAGAGGCCGATACCGTAGTAAAGGCCGAGAATGACGCAGAGCGAGCCCTGCCCGCGCACGAAGCCGGCGATCGTCGCGTTCATGTCGCGGGCGATCTGGCGCACATCCGAGACGTAGTCGCGCGGCACCCAGCTGTCGACCTTCTCCACCATCCGGTCCCAGTCGAGCAGGATGTAGAAGGCGACGACGGGGGTGACCACCAGCAGCGAGATGACATCGAGCAGCGCCACGCCGGAGTTCCAGATCTGCTGGAAGAGCGTGCCGACGAAGGCGGCGCCCTGTTCGAGCAGCTTGCCGGAGCTTTGCTTCAGCGACGGCATCTGGCTTGCCAGCCAATCGGGGATCAGCCGCGCCTGCGCCTCGTTGACGAGCACCTGCAGCTTCGAGGCGTAGCCCGGAATATTGGCGATGAAGTCCGATGCCTGGCTGACGATGACGGGAATGATGATCATCAGCGCCAGCACGAAGACGACGACGAAGCCGACCAGGATCACCACCGTCGCCATCAACCGGCTGAGACCGAAGCGCTCCAGGCGGTCGGCGACCGGGTCGAGGAAATAGGCAAGCGCCATGCCGGCCAGGAACGGCAGCAGGATCGAACTGAAGACCATCAGAAAGGCAATGAAGGCGGCAAGCACCAGCAGCCAGAAAATGACCTGACGCTGCAATCCGGAACCGCTGACCTTGATATCCATGACATTCCTCTTGAGGCGCCGCTCGCCACTGTTGCGTATCACAACCCAGTCAAGGAGATAGGGGGCGGTGCGCGTAACGGTCAAGTGCGACCGGTGCAGTCATCCAGTTTAAAGCCAAGCGGACTGGCTTGCGCCGTGGGATATGGGCAAAATGGTGAAAAAACGCCGCCAATGCCTGCTCTCGGCTTGCACTCCCTTGCCTGCCGTGCCAATCGCATCCGCAAAATACCTGTCGCACGACGAGCCTTGGAGAACGAGCATGAGCCAGTCGGGAAAGAACGGTCTCACCTATAGCGACGCGGGCGTGGATATCGACGCCGGTAACCTGATGGTCGAGAAGATCAAGCCGCATGTGCGCTCGACCCGGCGCCCCGGTGCCGACGGCGAGATCGGCGGCTTCGGCGGTCTCTTCGATCTCAAGGCTGCGGGCTTCACCGACCCGGTTCTTGTGGCCGCCAATGACGGCGTCGGCACCAAGCTGAAGATCGCGATCGACGCCAACAAGCACGACACCGTCGGCATCGACCTCGTCGCCATGTGCGTCAACGACCTGGTCGTCCAGGGCGCCGAACCGCTCTTCTTCCTCGACTATTTCGCGACCGGCAAGCTCGACCCGGACCAGGGCGCAGCGATCGTCGCCGGCATTGCCGCGGGCTGCCGCGAATCCGGTTGCGCGCTGATCGGCGGCGAGACCGCCGAAATGCCGGGCATGTATTCGGGCGGCGACTATGACCTCGCGGGCTTCGCGGTCGGTGCTGCCGAACGCGGTCAGCTGCTGCCGGCTGGTGACATCTCCGAAGGCGACGTCATCCTCGGCCTTGCCTCCTCAGGCGTGCATTCCAACGGCTATTCGCTGGTGCGCAAGATCGTCACGCTCTCGGGCCTTGCCTGGGACGCCCCTGCGCCGTTCGGGGAAGGCACGCTTGCCGACCTGCTGATGACGCCGACGCGCATCTATGTGAAGCCACTCCTGAAGGCGATCCGCGAGACCGGTTCGATCAAGGCGCTCGCCCACATCACCGGCGGCGGTTTCCCCGAGAACATTCCGCGCGTGCTGCCGAAGCATCTCGCTGCCGAGATCGATCTCGATGCGATCAAGGCGCCGAAGGTCTTCTCCTGGCTTGCCCAGACCGGTGGCGTTGCCGCCAACGAAATGCTGCGCACCTTCAACTGCGGCGTCGGCATGATCGCCGTCGTTCCGGCCGACAAGGCTGCAGAGGTCGCGTCCGTGCTGACCGGCGAAGGCGAAACCGTCTTCACGCTCGGCCGCATGGTCGCCCGCGAAGAAGGGGCAGCCGGCACGATCTACAAGGGCAACCTCGCCCTATGACGACAGAGGTCTCGACGGGCAAGAAGCGGGTCGTCGTCTTCATTTCGGGCGGCGGCTCCAACATGCTGGCGCTCGCAAAGGCGACCGCCGAGCCGGACTTCCCGGCCGAGATCGTCGCCGTCATCGCCGACAAGGCGGATGCCGGCGGCCTTGCCAAAGCCGAGGCGCTTGGCATCCCTACCCGCGCTTTCCTGCGCAAGGACTTCGACAGCAAGGACGCCCACGAAGCGGCAATCCTTGCCGAACTCGACCGGCTGTCGCCGGACATCATCTGCCTCGCCGGCTACATGCGCCTGCTCTCGGCGACGTTTATCCAGCGGCACGAGGGACGCATCCTCAACATCCATCCGTCGCTGCTGCCGCTTTTCCCCGGCCTGCACACCCATCAGCGGGCGATCGACGCCGGCATGAAGGTCGCCGGCTGCACGGTGCACTTCGTCACCGAGGGCATGGACGAAGGTCCGATCCTCGCGCAGGCGGTGGTCCCGGTTCAGCCCGGAGACACATCCGACAGCCTTGCGGCACGGGTGCTGACCGTCGAGCACCGCACCTATCCGATGGCGCTTCGGCTGATGGCCGAGGGCAAAGTGCGCATGGAAGGCGGCCGCGCGGTGAGCGAAAACGCCGCCGAAGCGAACGCCACGCTGATCTCACCGGCAGCCTGACTAGATCAATTGGTCACTTCGCCGACGCAAGCCGGCGATCGAGAGCGTCGAGCACGCGCCGTGTCAAAGCCGGATAATCCTCGTCGAAGTGGTGTCCGCCGTCGATGCCGATGACGTCGACGCCGGTGCCCTTCAGCTGCGGGCAGGCATCGTCCTCTTCGTCGGTGCCGTAGATGCATTGCACCAGCGCCGGATCGATGCGCTTGATGTCGTCGAGCGGATCACCGCCCTTGCCGTCGCCCGAAGCCCCCAGCCAACCCAGCACCGAAACCTTGTAATCGACCATGTGCGAGAGGGCCATCAAGGTCACCTGGCGAACATGGGCCTTTTCGCCAGCCGGCAGCAGGTTGAAGGTTCGCGGCAGCACGTCGGCACCGAAGGAGTAGCCGATGAGGAGCACGTTTCGCACGTTCCAGTGCTTGCGGTAGTAGCTCATCACCTTGGCAAGGTCGTCCGCCGTCACCTGCGGATCGCGCTCGGACCAGAAGTAATGCAGGGAATCGAAGCCGACGACAGGAACGCCCTGCTGCTGCAGCACGTCGCCGACTTCCTTGTCGATGTCGCGCCAGCCGCCGTCGCCCGAATAGATTACCGCCATCGTGTCACGGGTCGGCTTTGCGTCGAGGATGGTCAAGGGCAGGCCGAACGGATTGCCGGCGTCGCGCTCGCTGTCGATGATATCGGTGAGGTGATCGGACAGCGTCGTATAGGCGTCGTCTTCGCTGTCCTCCTGCTCGATGTCCGGGTGCTTGGCGATCAGCGCCGCCACATGGGCGCGCCCGTCCGCCGACGCTGCGGGAGAAAAGACGACGGAGACCGGGTCGGGCAAGACGCCGTCGGTCAGTCCATAGACCATGCGGTCGCCCTTCTTCACCTTTTCGGCCGGGGTGCAGAGCTGTTTTTCAAGCGCGATCCCCTCCTCCGGGTCGACTGCTAGCGTCTGGCCGATGGTTGCCGGTGGCGTCTGGGCGGCGATCGCCAGCGCCAGCGCACCGCCGGCACCGACGCCCGCGACGACGGGCAGCTGGTAGGCGTCCGTGCCGACCGCGCGCTGCACCTGCTGGCTGAGCGATTCGATATCGGAGACCATATAGATGCAATCGCCATCATCCTTGGCGAGCGAGGCGAGATAGGCCTTGAGGTCGATGCCGATGACGACGGTCTTGTCATCCGTCAGCGTGTCGGCGATCGCCTGTTCCTTGTCCGTCCAGCCGGCCGCGTCCGACAGCAGCACGACGAGTGCGGCCGCCTTTTCCTTCGGCAGCATGATGCGTGGCGACGGGATCATCCCGGTATCATAGCTCTTCGGTGCGTCCTCGGCGAGAGCGGGGAACATTGATACGGAGAGCAGCAGCGCCGCCGAAGTCAGGCATTTCCAGGCGTTCGCGACACGGATCATTTCTTCACCACTCCCTTGAGACCGCCACCGATCAGGAATGTCGCATCCATCAGGGCGAGGATCGGATTGATGCCGCCACTGGCGACAAGATAGCGCGGTTGCCACTGCGGATGAAACTTCGACTTGAAGGCCCTCAGGCCCTTGAAGTTGTAGAACCGTTCGCCGTGTTCGAAGAAGGTGCGCCCGGCCCGGTCCCAGACCGGCGCGATCTGGCGCGTGGACATGCCCGATAGGGGCGCCATGCCAAGGTTGAAGGTTCGGTAGCCCTCGGCCTTCAGATACTCCATCACCTGGGCGAAGAGAAAATCCATCGCGCCCTTCGGCGCATCCGGCGAGAAGCGCATGAGATCGACGGTGCCCTCCTCCTTGGTTGCCGTGACCAGAATGTTGGCAAAGGCGACCATACGCCCGCCGCAGGTGAGGATCGCCACCGGCTGCTCACGAAGATATTCGGGATCGAAGGCACCGAGCGAGAAGCCCTTCTCCTTGGCATTGTGATGCGCGAGCCAGGCATCGGACACCGCGGTCAGGTCCGGCATGACGTCCGCGACGTTTTCGGGCGCGACGACACGGAACTCGAGCCCGTCGCGCTGGGCACGACTCACCTGCTGGCGCAGGTTTGCCCATTTGCCCCCCTTCAGCTCGAAGCGGGCGAGATCGACGCGCGCCAGTTCGCCGAGCCTGAAGGCGCGCAGCCCGGCATCGGCATAATAGGCGAGCCCTTGGGGCGAGACCTGGTAGAAAACTGCCCGGCAGCCGGCCGCGCGCGCCTTTTCGATGAAGTGCCAGATCAGCTCCGGCCAGGCATCGACCGGACCGACAGGATCGAAAAGCGCAATCCAGGACCGAGCGCGCTGGCCATACATGATGAAGGCGCGGCCGTCGGCGGAAAACAACAGGCTCTTGTCGCCCATGCGCACCAGGTTGGCATCGGACATGTCCTGCGCCTCGACGATCGAAAGCGCCCGCTCCATCGCGTCGTCGGAGGCAGGTTCGGCGGCTCCGGTTGCCGGACGCATCAGGCTCCAGATCGCAAGCATGCTCGCGCCGATGGTAACGCCGAGAAGCGCGCGCAGGCCGCGCGGCGCTTCGGCGGAGAATTCGAACTGCCACCAGAGTTCATGGCTGTATTCGACATCACGATAGACGAAGAGCAGGACGACCAGCGCGCCCAGGCAGATGACGCCCAGCGCTGTCAGCCACGGCACCGTCAGCGCCTGCCCGAACAGCGAGGCAGGCCGCACGAACAGGCGGCGGCTGACGATGAGACCCACCAGGAAGAAGGCCAGCATGCCGGCTTCCACCACGGCGATCGCCTTGATCAGCGACAGCAGCAGCGCGGCGACGGCAATCACGATCGAGGCCCACCAGGCACCGTCGAGCCTCAGCGCCAGTCCGCGCGAGACGACGACGAGGGCAAGGCCGAGGAGGCTCGCAAGGAAGTGCGCGCCTTCGACGATCGGCAACGGCAGCAGTCCTTCGAGGAATGCCAGGTTTTCGTCCGGCGTCGGCGTCACGCTGGAAAGTACCAGCATGATCGCCAGCACGATGCCGAGCGTCGCCAAGAGGAGCGGCGTCATGCGGCCGCCGATGCGCCGCACGCTCGATGCGACCGGATGGCCGGATAGCTGGCGGAGTTCGATGCCGATGACGACGGCGATCGCGATCACCAGCGGCAGCACGTGGTAGATGACGCGGTAGAGCACCAGCGCGCCGAGAATGGTGTCGACATCGGCGTTATGACCGAGCGTCGCGATAATGATCGTCTCGAAGACGCCGAGGCCGGCCGGAACGTGGCTGAGGACGCCGACGCCGACGGCCAGCGAATAAACCGCAAGGAAGGCCGGCCAGCCGATCGTTCCAGCGGGCAGGAGAACATAGAGAACCGTCGCGGAGGCGGCGAGATCGAGCGCCGTCACCAGGAACTGGCGCGAAACCGTACGCGAATCCGGCAGCCGCAAGGTCAGCCGGCCGAGGCTCACCTCCCGCCCGTCCCGCGCCAGAAAGAACACGCTGAAGAGCCCGGCGAGGATGAGGGCGGCGATCACGCGCAGCACCAACGGATCCATGCCGGTCATCGGCGCCACATATTCGCCGACGGCGAGCAGGCTGAGGCAGGTCACCGTCAGCAGTCCGAGCCCGAAGGCGAGCGTCACGAAGGCGATGATCCGGGCGATGTTTTCCGGCTCGATGCCGAGGCGCGAATAGGAGCGGTAGCGGATGGCGCCGCCGCTAAGCGCCCCGAAACCCGCGGTATTGCCGACCGCGTAAGCCGAAGCCGCCGTCAGCGCCACATCGGCATAGGGCAGCTTGCGCCTGATATAATCGAGCGCGCTGACATCATAGAAGGTGAGCGCGAGGAAGCTCAATGCGGTGAAGAACACCGCGGCCGTAACCGCCGTCCAGCTGGTGTCCGCCAATGCCTGGACGACTTCGTCGTACTGAACCTCGGATGTCAGGTGAAAGATCGCAAAGCCGAAAAGAGCGATCACAAGGAGCGTACCGGCAGCCGAAAGATAGCGACGGTTGCGGCGCAGGAAGGCGATCCAGCCTCCCTCCGCCTGCTGTTCGTCGTCGGCTGCACGTTCCGGTAGAGAGGGTGTCATGAAGCGCCCATGTCGATAATGAGGACATCAGCGCTTTAGCTTACCCGATGCGGATCAAAAAGTGAAATATCCGTAATAAATAATGGTCTTACAAAACAATCCCTTAGGCGAACAGTTCCTGCCGGTTCAGCTTCGCCCACTGCAGCAGCATGATCGTCTTTGCGTCGCGGATCTCGCCGCTGGCGATCATCGCGAAGGCTTCGTCGAAGGGGATCTCCAGCACTTCGATGTCCTCGCCCTCATGCGCAAGTCCTCCGCCGTCGCCGCGCTTCTCGGTGGCGTCGATGTGGCCGGCAAAGAAGCTCGTGCGTTCGGTCAGCGCGCCAGGGCTCATATAGACGTCGAAGAGGTGGATGACGTCCTGGACGTGGTAGCCAGTCTCCTCCAGCGCCTCGCGGCAGATCGCCTCTTCCGGAGTGTCGCCGTCCAGAAGCCCGGCGGCCGCCTCGATCAGATAGGCGGGGTCGCCCTGGAGCAGCACGGGCACGCGCAGTTGCCGCACCAGGATGACGCTCTGCCGCCTGGCATCGACGAGCAGGATGGTCGCCGCATTGCCATGGTCGTGGATCTCCCGCTTCAACGTCACGGTCGCGCCATCGGACATCTGCTGTTCGAACGTCACCTCTTCCAGGTGCGCAAAGCCCTTCCACAGCGTGCGGCGGCCGACGATCCTGACGCGCGGGTCATGGTGGGTGCTCATGCAACTTCCTTCTCCGGCGAGTGCGATCTCGCCATTTGGCCATCAGTGGATATGTTCTGTCGCCGTGCGGTCTTCCCGCTCCATCTGCAGCGTCGTGTGGTGCAGGTCGAAGGTCGCGCGCAACCGGTCCTCGATCGCGCGGCGCACGGTCTCGGCATCGGCGCCGTCGGCAAGCACGGCGTGAGCGGTCAGCGACGGCTGGCTCTGGGTGATCGCCCAAAGATGCAGGTCATGCACGGAGGCAACACCGGGAACGGCGGCAATCGTCGCGTGGACATCGGCGAGGCGCATACCCGGCGGCACGCCTTCAAGCAGGATGTTGACGCATTCCCTCAGCAGCACCCAGGTGCGTGGGAAGACCATGAAGCCGATGCCGACAGCGAGCAGCGAATCGACCCATTGCCACCCAGTCAGCCAGATGACCACCGCACCGACGATGACAGCGACCGAGCCTAGCATGTCCGACCAGACTTCGAGATAGGCGCCCTTGACGTTGAGGCTCTCGTCCTTGTGGCTGGTGAGCAGCCGCATCGAGGCGAGATTGACGAGAAGGCCGATGACGGCAATCACCAGCATGCCGCCGGACTGGATCTCCTGCGGCTCGGACAGCCGCTTCCAGGCCTCGTAGAGAATGTAGAAGGCGACACCGAGCAGGAGCAGCGCGTTGAAGGCGGCAGCCAGGATCTCGAAGCGGGCGTAGCCATAGGTGCGCAGGAGGTCCGACGGGCGGCGGCCGACATGGATGGCGACGAGCGCGATCGCAAGGGCAGCCGTGTCGGTCAGCATGTGCATCGCGTCGGAGATCAGCGCCAGGCTGCCGGTCAGGATCCCGCCGACCACTTCGGCCAGCATGAAGCCGCCGGTCAGGCCAAGCGAGGCCCAAAGCCTTGAAACCGGCGTGCTCGTGACATCTGCATGGTTGTGATCGCCGCTCATGGGAGGTTCCGTCTGCCGTTCTACAACCTGATTTAGCGCGCCAACCTTACCCAGACCCTGTTGTCGTGGAAGGCGGCACCACCATAGGGCGCAACCGCATCGGCACCGGTCAGCACGTTGATGCCCTCCCCGTCGAGATGCGCGCCATTCGGCCACAGGCCCTCGGCGATGACCACGCCGCGGCGGGCGCCGCCACCGATCTTCGCATGCAGACGCACCTGGCCGCGGACGTTGCCGATCTGGACGATATCGCCATCGGCAATGCCGAGTTCTGCGGCATCTTCCGCATGAACCATCACTTCCGGGCGCACTTCCTTCTGGATCGAGGATGGCGTCTCGGCAAAGGTCGAGTTGAGGAAGGACCGAGCCGGAGAGGTCGCCAGCCGGAACGGGTGCTCGGCATCGGCGACCTCGATGAGGTCGACATGATCAGGAAACTCCGGCAGCGCCTGGTGCGGCCCCTGAGTGCCCATCGACTTCGGCGGCCGGTTCGGCGCCGGCGTTCCCGTCCAGTCCGCCTTGAAGCGGAACTTGCCATCGGGGTGGCCGAAGCCATTGAGGAAATGCGCCTCCTCGAAAGCCGGCTGACAGTCGAGCCACTTCTGGCGCTTCATCTCCTCGTAGCCGATACCGTAGTTGGCGAGCAGCCGGTCGATGTGCTCACGTTCCGTCAGGCCGAAACCGGCATGGTCGGCAACGCCAAGTCGCCTGGCGAGTTCTTCGATCACGAAGAGATTGGTACGCACGGTCGAGGGCGGCTCCACCACCTTGGGGCCGATCAGGATGTGCTGGTGGCCGCCGCCGCGGTAGAGGTCGTCATGCTCCAGGAACATGGTTGCCGGCAGCACGATATCGGCAACAGCCGCCGTATCGGTCATGAACTGCTCGTGCACCGCGACGAAGAGATCGTCGCGCAGGAAGCCGCGCTTCACCAGCCGCTGCTCCGGCGCCACATTCACCGGGTTGGTGTTCTGGATCAGCATCGCCGTCACGGGACCACGATGGCGCAGCGCCTCGGCGTCGCCGGTCAGCACCCGGCCGATCTGCGACTGGTCGAGCATGCGGACATCCGGATCGTGGAAGGCCGAGCCGATCAATTCGCGCTTGTCGAGCTTGAAGATGTCGTTGTTGGAGTGAAAGGCGCCGCCGCCTTCGTGTTTCCAGGAACCGAGGACAGTCGCGACCGATGCTGCCGCGTGGATGGCGACGGCACCGTTGCGCTGGCGCGTGAAACCGTAGCCAAGGCGGAAATAAGTCCGCGGCGTCGTGCCGACCAGTCTTGCGAAGGCCTCGATTTCCTCAACCGACAAACCAGTAATCGCCGACGCCCATTCCGGGCCGCGCGACGTCAGATGTGCTTCAAGGCCGGCCGGGTCGTCGGCGAATTTCGCCATGTAGGCCCGATCGGCGTAACCGTCGCGAAACGCGATGTGCATCACGGCGCAGGCTAGTGCGGCGTCGGTGCCCGGCTTCAGCACCAGGCCCATGTCCGCCTGCTTGACCGTCGGATTGTCGTAGATGTCGATGACGACGATCTTCGCGCCGCGATCCTTGCGTGCCTTCACGGCATGGGTCATCACGTTGACCTGGGTGGCGACCGCATTCGTACCCCAGATCACGACGCAATCGGCCTTGGCCATTTCGCGCGGGTCGGGGCCCCGCAGGGCGCCGGTCGCCATGCTCAAACCGGTCCAGGCCATGTTGGTGCAGATCGAACCGAAGAAGCCGGAATAGCGCTTGGCATGACGCAGCCGGTCGATCGAGTCGCGCTGCACCTGGCCCATGGTGCCGGCATAGAAGTAAGGCCACACGGTCTCGGCGCCATATTTCTGCTCGGCGCGAATGAACTGATCGGCGATCTCGTCGAGCGCCGCCTCCCAGCTCACATCCTGCCAGCTACCCTCGCCCTTGGCGCCCTTGCGACGCTTCGGCGCCACCAGACGGTCGGGATGATAGATGCGCTCGGAATATCGCGCCACCTTGGCGCAGATCACGCCGGCGGTGTAGGTATTGGCGGCTGCGCCGCGCACACGGCCGATCCGCCCTTCGGCGGTCAGGTCGACTTCCAGGGCACAGGCCGAGGGACAGTCGTGCGGACAGACCGAGTGGCCGATGGTTTTTTCTGCTTTGATGGGGTTCGCAACGTTCATGGCTTTTCTATATGGCATCGGCATTTCGGCTCAAAGAGCCAATCGCCCACCCATCGCAACTATTGATCACAGCCATCGGCGGCGCTCATGAACTATCGGCACATCTATCACGCAGGCAATTTTGCCGACGTCCTGAAGCACGCAGTGCTGGCACGGCTCGTCACCTATCTCCAGCAGAAGGAGAAGGCGTTCCGCGTTCTCGATACCCATGCGGGTATCGGGCTCTACGACCTCTCCAGCGAGGAAGCGCAGAAGACCGGTGAATGGCGCGACGGCGTCGGCCGACTGCTCGACGGCGAACTGCCGCCGGAGATCGCGGCGATCCTTGCCCCTTACCTCTCCTCCATCCGCGCGCTGAACCCCGGCTCCGAGCTGACGCTCTACCCTGGCTCGCCGAAGCTCGCGCGCATGCTCTTCCGTCCCCAGGACCGGCTTTCGGCGATGGAGCTGCATCCGGACGACTACGAAACGCTACACCGGCTGTTCGACGCCGATTTCCAGAGCCGCGTCACCGAGCTCGACGGCTGGCTGGCGCTGGGCGCGCACCTGCCGCCGAAGGAAAAGCGCGGATTGATTCTGGTCGACCCGCCCTTCGAAAAAGAGGGCGAATACGAACGGCTGGTGGATGGCCTTGCGCGCGGCTACCGCCGCTTTACCGGCGGCGTCTATTGCCTGTGGTATCCCCTGAAGCAGGGCGCGCCGATCAAGGCGTTTCATGAGGCGCTGAAGGCGCTGGACATCCCGAAGATGCTCTGCGCCGAGCTGTCGGTCAGAAGCGACCGGGAAACCACCGGGCTTTCCGGTTCCGGCCTCATCATCGTCAACCCGCCCTTCACGCTGAAGAGCGAGCTCGACCTGCTGCTGCCGTTCCTGAAAACCCGGCTGGGGCAGGATCGTTTCGCGTCCAGCCGCTGCTTCTGGCTGCGCGGCGAAGAACAGACAACCCGAGGGGCTTGACGGACGGGCGCGACGCACCGCAATCTCATGTGACGACATAGGGAGACGCCCATGACTCGCACGCTCGCCGCCACGCTTCTCATTTCGCTTTCCCTCGCGGGCGCTACGGCGCCGGGCGCCATCGCCGCCGACTACATCGGCAGCAGCCAGGCGCAATCCTACAATGCCGGGGTCTGCAGCGAATCCTCGGTCCTCGGCTTCATCACATCCCGGTTCGCGTATCGGGATGCAAACTACCTGCACGCCAACCTCTCGATCGCCGAAATCCGCAACATGGGGCAGAACCGGCAGGAGTTCCGCGACGAAACGCATCTCGTCGAGCGTGAATACTGCTACGGAACCGCGGTGATGACCAACGGCGAACAACGGTCGCTCTATTACCTCATCGAACGCCCGTGGGGCTTTGCCGGCGTCGGCAGAAGCATCGAGTTCTGTGTCGGCGGCCTCGATCCCTGGTATGTCTACGGCGCGTATTGCGCCTCGCTTCGCTAATCATGAAAGCATTCCGGAATGTGCGCCGGCTTTTGCCGGCGCTTTTTATTGTCACCGCCCTTGCTGCCTGCAGCGACCAGAGCACCGAGAAGGCGCCGACGGCGACGGGGCAGCAGACAACAAAGGCAGCCCCTGCGGTTCCGCTCGGCAGCGGGTTCGATTTCTACGTGCTTTCGCTTTCCTGGTCGCCGACCTGGTGCGGCGACAACGACCCCAAGGGAAAATCCAGCCAGTGCGAAGTCGGCGGCAATCGCGGACTGATCGTGCATGGCCTGTGGCCGCAGAACGAACGGGGCTATCCGGACTTCTGCCCGACACGGCAGTCCGATCGCGTGCCCTCGTCGCTCGGCAAGCAATATCTCGACCTCATTCCATCGATGGGCCTGATCGGCCACCAATGGCGCAAGCACGGGACCTGTTCCGGCCTCAGCCAGGAGGATTACTTCGCCGTCACACGCGCGGCCTGGGAGCGGCTGACGCTGCCGTCGGAGCTCGCACCTCCCCCGCAGGAAAAAGGCCTGCGTGTTGCCGCCATCGAAGACGCGCTCGTCGCCAAGAACCCTGGCATGACGAAGGACGCTGTCGCCGTGACCTGCGAGGGCAATCGGCTCGAGGAAATCCGGATCTGCTTCGACAAGTCGCTCAATTTCCGCGCCTGCCCGGCGGTCGATCGCCAGGCCTGCCGAAAGGAAAGCGTGTCGCTGCCCCCGGCGCCTTGACCAGCCGGAGAAGGCGCGCCTGTTAGAAACCCATCTCGCAATCCCTGGAAGGAAAGACGCTCGATGAAGATCTTGTACTCGCCCGCCTCGCCCTATTCGACCAAGGTGCGCATGGCGGCGCATTATGCGGGCTATGCGGCCGAAAGTGTCCTGACCGACACCAATGCCAACCCGCCGGAGCTGATCGACAACAATCCGCTCGGCAAGATCCCGACGCTGATTCTCGACGACGGACGGGCGCTCTACGACAGCCGTACGATCATGCATTTCATCGACCGGGAAACCAAGGGCAAGCTCTATCCGAGGAATGCCGGAAAGCGCACCGACGTCGAGCTGCTGGAGGCGCTGTGCGACGGCATCTGTGACAGCCTGCTGTCGATCGTCTACGAGAAGCGCTCCCATCCCCCGGAAAAGGTGCATCAGCCCTGGATCGACCGGCAATGGGAAAAGGTCGAGCGCAGCCTCGACCACCTGAATGCCAACCTGCCGAAGACCGGCACCAAGCTCAATGCCGGCCATTTCGCGCTCGCCGCGATGCTGCGCTACATCGAACTGCGCTTTGCCGGCGAATGGCAGAAGGGACGCGCCAAGCTGAAGAACTGGCCGGCGAAGTTCGAAAAACACTTCCCGGATTACCCTAAGTTCAAGGCCTGAACAGAAGGCACAAAAAAGGCCGGGGTGACCCGGCCTTTTTCGTTGATCTGGCGAAGCCGATCAGAACTTCACGCCCATACCGACGCGAACGCTGTGCTCGTCGTAGCCCGACGAAACGTTGGTGCCGCCCATGCGGAAGTCCTTCGAGCCGTAGTCCGTGTAACGGTACTCGACGCGTGCGGTGATGTTGTCGGTGACGAAGGTTTCCGCGCCGACACCTGCGGTCCAACCGACCATGGTGTTCTTGTCGGAAGCGCCGCCGACGGTGCCCTTGGTCTGGCCGACGGCGAGACCTGCGGTACCGTAAACGAGGACCGGGTTCAGATCGACACCGACGCGACCGCGGAGCGAGCCGTTGACGCCCTGCTTCATGCGCAGGTTGCCCTTGGTCGAATCCTGGCCGGAGTAGCCGATGTCGGCCTCACCGCCGTATACCATCTGGCCGTCCTGAACGTTGTAACCGCCATAGAGGCCGCCGCCGAAGCCGGCTGCGGTGTTGCTGCCGGTCGCATCGTGCTGGCCATGCTTCCAATCGGCGGTACCACCGACATAGGCACCCGACCAGTTCTTGGCTGCCGGCTCGGTGTATTCGGCCTGCGGAGCTGCCGGAACTTCGTCGATCGCGTCTGCAGCCTGGGCGGCCTGGAAGGCGATGAGGGTCATAGCCGAAGCCATGAGGGTGGTGGTGAGCGTACGCATAAACATTCTCCTTTTCGTACCGATGCCCCTCGGGCTTGGGGTCCCGCAGTGGAACATCGGACAACTTTTAATTAACCCGCCCGGTTGAACTGAAATTGGCCAGCAATTGCGGATTCACAAGAGCCAAATTGTGAAATTTTGGTGGCACAAACGCGCCCAAAATTTGATGTTGCTTTGGCGCCACAGGAGATTTGTTAACCATGATTCAAGATTAACGAAAGCTATACTATAAGTACGCAAAATAATACAATTTACGCCAATTCCATTAATTTTTGGGCAAGGAATCGTCAGGGAGTGTTTCAGCCCCGCGTTTCTTCCCTATATCTTCGTCCGCTGACGCGAAGATTCGAAAAAGCGGGATGAAACGTTGAAGAAAGCACTGAAGGCGGCACTCGTAACCGGGGGCGCCAAGAGGATCGGCAAAGCTATAGTGGAGGACCTGGCCGCCCACGGCTTTGCGGTCGCCATTCATGCCGATGCCTCATTTGACGAAGCGCAGACCCTGGCGGAAACCCTCGTAAAGGCCGGAACGAATGCCGTCGCGATTCGAGCCGATCTTACGGACACGGGCGCGACATCGACACTGATCGAGCGCGCGACAGCTGCACTCGGCCCGATAGACCTGCTCGTCAACAATGCGTCGCTGTTCAAGAAGGACAGCCTCGATGCCTTCGACGAAGAGGTCTGGGACCAGCATTTCGCGCTGCATGTGAAAGCCCCGTCCCTGCTGGCGCGCGATTTCGCCGCGCTACTGCCCGCCGATGCCAGCGGGCTCATCATCAATGTCATCGACCAGCGCGTCTGGGCTCCCAATCCGCGCTTTTATTCCTATATGTTGTCCAAGTCGGCGCTTTGGACGGCAACCCGGACGATGGCGCAGGCGCTCGCCCCGCGCATCCGCGTCAACGGCATCGGCCCCGGGCCGACGCTGCCGAACGAACGGCAGGACCCGAAAGATTTTGAGGCGCAGGTCGATGCGCTGATCTTGAAGCGCGGGCCGACGCTCGACGAATTCGGACGCACGATCCGCTTCCTGTTCGACACGCCGTCGATTACCGGGCAGATGATCGCACTGGACGGGGGCCAGCACCTCGCCTGGGAAACGCCCGACATCAGGGAGATAGTGGAATGAATGGACGCGTGCCGGCCGACGGCGGCATCCTTTATGACGGCAACGAAACGGAAGACGACGACGACCTGATCGAAGTGTCTGACGCGAGCAGCGTCGCGCCCGTCGTCGCGTGGCACGAGAATCACTCGGAGACCAAGGGGCTGAAGGGCGCGGAACTGATCCAGGCCTTCGTCAAGCTGCTGCCGAACGGCCCCGGCGTCTACCGCATGTTCAACGAGGCCGGCGACGTTCTCTATGTCGGCAAGGCGCGCAGCCTGAAGAAACGCGTCAGCAACTATGCCCAGGGGCGCGGCCATTCCAACCGCATCGCCCGCATGGTGCGCGAGACCGCGAACATGGAGTTCGTGACGACGCGCACGGAGATCGAGGCGCTGCTGCTCGAAGCGAACCTGATCAAGCGCTTACGCCCACGCTTCAACGTGCTTTTGCGCGACGACAAGTCGTTTCCCTATATCCTGGTAACCGGCGACAGCCGGGCGCCGGCGCTCTACAAGCATCGCGGCGCACGCAGCCGCAAGGGCGACTTTTTCGGTCCCTTCGCGTCCGCGGGCGCGGTCGGCCGCACGATCAATTCGCTGCAGCGCGCCTTTTTGCTTCGGACCTGCACCGACAGCGTCTTCGAGACGCGCACGCGCCCCTGCCTGCTTTACCAGATCAAGCGCTGTTCGGCGCCCTGCACGGGCGAAATCAGCGATCAGGGCTACGCGGAACTGGTGCAGGAGGCCAAGGACTTCCTCTCGGGCAAGAGCCAGGCGGTGAAGGCGACGATCGCTGCCGCCATGGGCGAGGCAGCCGAGAACCTCGACTTCGAAAGGGCGGCGCTTTACCGCGACCGCCTGGCCGCGCTCAGCCACGTCCAGAGCCACCAGGGCATCAACCCCTCCGGCGTCGAGGAAGCGGACGTCTTTGCGATCCACCACGAGGGCGGGATCTCCTGCATCCAGGTCTTCTTCTTCCGCACCGGACAGAACTGGGGCAACCGCGCCTATTTCCCGAAAGCCGATCCTTCGCTGCCGACGGCCGAGGTGCTCTCGCAGTTCCTCGCGCAATTCTATGACGACAAGCCCTGTCCCCGGCAGATCCTGCTTTGCGAAGCGGTGGAAGAGCAGGAATTGCTCGGCCAGGCACTCAGCGAGAAATCCGGCTACAAGGTCGCGATCCAAGTGCCGCAACGCGGCGAGAAGAAGGATCTCGTCGACCACGCGCTCGCCAATGCGCGCGAAGCCCACGGCCGCAAGCTGGCCGAAACGGCCTCGCAATCGCGCCTGCTTGAAGGCTTCTCGGAAACCTTCAAGCTGGAGCGCACGCCGCGCCGCATCGAGATCTACGACAACTCGCACATCATGGGCACCAATGCCGTCGGCGGCATGGTGGTCGCGGGCCCGGAAGGCTTCGTCAAAGGCCAGTACCGCAAGTTCAACATCAAATCGACCGACATCACCCCGGGCGACGACTTCGGCATGATGCGCGAAGTGATGACACGACGGTTCTCACGGCTGCTGAAAGAGGAAGGCAAGCCGGACCGGAGCGTGGACGTCGGTGACGATGCCGCCTTCCCCGCCTGGCCCGACGTCATCCTCATCGACGGCGGTCAGGGCCAGATGACGGCGGTGCGCGCCATTCTCAAGGAGCTCGACGTCGAGGACTGCGTGACGGCGATCGGCGTCGCCAAGGGTGTCGACCGTGACGCCGGCCGTGAACGCTTCTTCGCGCTCGGCCGCGACAGCTTCACGCTGCCGCCGCGCGATCCGGTGCTCTATTTCATCCAGCGGCTGCGCGACGAGGCGCACCGCTTCGCGATCGGCTCGCATAGGGCCCGCCGCAAGAAAGAGATGGTCAAGAACCCGCTCGACGAGATCGCGGGGATCGGGCCGACGCGCAAGCGCGCGCTGCTCACGCATTTCGGCACCGCCAAGGCCGTCTCGCGCGCCGGCATCAACGACCTGATGGCCGTCGCCGGGATTTCCGAAACGGTGGCGCGGCTGGTCTACGAACATTTCCACGACGATGCGGGGAAATGAAAACCTGATGTCACAATTCACCCGGCGTTCACATGCGATAGGGCAAATATGACAGTTGACGACGATGACCTGTTGACCTCCGGCCAGCAAAGTCATTTCTGTACCTGACGAACCAGAGAACACGAATCCATGCCCACGCCCGTCGCCTACAGCATCCCGAACCTGCTCACCTATTTCCGCATCCTGATCGTGCCGCTGATCGTGCTTTGCTTCTTCGTCGAAGGACGGCTGCACAGTTCGGACTTCGCGCGTTGGACGGCGGTTACGCTCTTCGCGATCGCGTCGATTACAGACTTCTTCGACGGTTATCTCGCGCGGATCTGGAAGCAGACCTCGAACATCGGCAAGATGCTCGACCCGATCGCCGACAAGCTGCTGGTCGCCTCGATCCTGCTGCTCGTCGCGGCAGACGGCACGATTGCCGGCTGGTCGATCTGGGCCGCCATCATCATCCTGTGCCGCGAAATCCTGGTCTCGGGCCTGCGCGAATATCTGGCGGCGCTGAAGGTCAGCGTGCCCGTCACCCGTATCGCCAAGTGGAAGACGACGATCCAGATGGTGGCGATCGTCTTCCTGCTGGCCGGCCCAGCTGGTGACAAGATCCTGCCCTATACGACGGAAATGGGTATCGGCCTGCTGTGGATCGCTGCGGCGATCACGCTCTATAGCGGCTACGACTATTTCCGCGCCGGCCTGAAGCACGTGGTCAACGAATGAGCACCGTCAATCTCGTCTATTTCTCCTGGGTGCGCGAGCGCATCGGCAAGGGTGAGGAAACCCTCGACCTTCCCGCCGGCGTCGTCACCATTGCCGATCTGCTTCAGCACCTGAAGACGCTCGGTGAGGAATACGAGGCGGCGCTCGAACATGAAAACGTCATCCGCGCGGCCATCAACCAGGAACATGTCGACCACAGGGAGCCGATCGCCGGCGCTCGGGAGATTGCCCTGTTTCCGCCAATGACGGGTGGTTGAGGCCATGCGCGCGCCGGTGACCGTGCGCGTCCAGCGCGAGGACTTCGAGCTCAATGCCGAGGTCGCAAAGCTTTCGGCCGGGCGTGCCGACATCGGCGCTGTCGTCACCTTTTCCGGGCTTTGCCGCGACGAAGCGGGCGCGCTTGCCGCCCTCGAACTGGAACACTATCCCGGCATGGCAGAGGCGGAGATCGAACGCATCTGTCACGAAGCGGTCGAGCGCTTCTCGCTCCAGGCCGCCACCGCCATCCACCGCTACGGCAAGATCCTTCCCGGCGAGAACATCGTGCTTGTCGTTACCGCTTCGCGGCACCGGCAGGCTGCCTTCGACGGCGCCAACTTCATCATGGATTTCCTGAAGACCTCGGCGCCCTTCTGGAAGAAGGAACACCTGGGCGACGGCACGACCGGCGGCTGGGTCAGCGCCAAGGACGCCGACGATACGGCCAGGGACCGCTGGTCGAAGTAAAAGCGGCCGTCCCTCGAGGTCAGGGAATGGCCTTTTCCTTGCGCGTCACCGCCAGCACGATCACCAGAAATCCAAAGATCGCAAAGTCTCGCCAGAGGATCGGGCCATAGGCGCTCCACAGCGTTTCCAGCAGGCCGACCGCAGCCGCGCCAAGCGCGGCATAGAGCGGTGAAGCCTGACCGCCGATCGCGGCGATGAACAGCACCTTGACGCCGAAGGTCAGCCCCGTGCCGAAATCCATGTTGCCGTAGTAGGATGCGGCAAGAATGCCGCAGACGGCGGCAATCAGGGACGCCGCGCCATAGGCGACGATGTAGACGGTGGCAGCGTCGACGCCGCAAAGGGCCGCAGCCCCCCGGTCCTCGGAAACGGCCCGCCAGAACCGCCCTGCCCGCGAATGCGTCAGGAACCAGTGGCCGGCCGCCACCAGCGCCGCCATCAGCGCGGTGTTGCCGAGCTGGATGACCGTCAGGGTGACCGGAAACCGCGGATCATCCCAGAAGACGATGTTGGCGTTGAGGAACGGCGGCAGCCACAGGCTGCGGGTCTCCGAGGCAAGCCGTGCCGTTTCCATCAGCACCAGCAGGCAGCCGAGCGAGGCGACGACGACGGTGTTGGCCGACGAGAAAGCCAACGGCCGCATGACATACCGCCCGGCAACGAGCCCGGCCCCAACGCTGAAAGTCAGGGCTGCCGCCGCACCGAGACCAAGGGCGGCCGGAAGCACCAGCCACAACCGGTCCCAGCCGAAAGCGGCAAACAGCACAAAGATCTGGCCCGAGAAAGCAAAGAGCGCACCATAGGTGAGATCGGCCCGGCGCGTCACGGCAAAGGCGATGGCATAGCCAAAGGCAAGCGCCGCGTAGAGCGCAGCGATGGGGACGGCATTGGCGAGCTGCTGCAGAAAGTAGAGCATGGCGCATCCGGAGCGTGACAAGATCAATATAACTGGTAAAATCCATTTTGCCAGTTAGGATTTTAGCATGACCTTCACCTGGACGGCCCATCGATTTGCCGGCGGCGCCCTGGCACTGGACGTCGCCAATTCCATCGTCCTGCGCTTCGACCCCGAGCGCCGGATCGACCGTTTCGCCGATGTCGCAGCGCTCGATTCCTTTGCGGATGCGGCCAACCGCTTTGGGGCGGAGAATCTGCGCTTCGGTACTCTTGCGCCTGTCGCCGAGGAGAACCGTGGCCGGCTCTTACTGCTGCGCGAAGCGACCGACCGGCATTTTCGCGCGGAGATTTCGGATGCAGGGCGGCCGGAACTGTTGGCGGATCTGCTGGAGGCGATCGCCGGCGTCCTGCGCGGCCCGAAGCATCAGGGCGGCCGGCTTTCGCTTGACACCGCGACGGCGCGATCGGCGCTCACGCTTGCCGCCAACCCGGAGCCCGACCGGCTGAAGATCTGCCCGAATTGCGGCTGGCTGTTTCTCGACCGCAGCCGCAACCGCAGCCGGACCTGGTGCGACATGGCCGTCTGCGGCAACCGCAACAAGGCCAAGCGCCACTATCACCGCAACAGGGAAGAGGCAGCCTCATGACAAGGACATTCGGGATCATGGCCACGCTTGCCATCGCACTCGCCGCCAGCGGATGCCAGCGCGAGAGCGGCCCCGATCCGCTGAAGCTGACGGGCAAGATGTTCGTCTTCAACTACCGCCTCGCCTATGCGACCTACATGGTCACGCTGACCAAGGCGGAGGCGGTGCCCGACGGCAGCGTCGTCGTTGCCCGCTTCGAAAACCCGGCTGGCGGCGACGCGCTGACGCTGGAGCGCAAGCTTTTTCCGAAGCTGGAAAAAGTGGTGCTGGAAAGCCCCGATATTACCTGCGTGAAGAAGGACCGCCCCTATACGGTGTCGATCGAGGTCAAAGGCCCAGAAGGTCAGTCGCTGCAGAAACTGGAAACGACCGTGGTCTCCGATGTCGACCAGGACATCATGCCGGCCAAGCCGCTGGTCGAGGGCCCGGCCTACGATAAGAACCCGGCGGTCTTCAGCGGCGGCAAGGCACCGGCGCACTTCGAGACCGCAAAATGCCCCGTCTGAGAGACCGGGCAACAAAAAACCGGAGCGTTTCCGCTCCGGTTCAAATCTCGAGTCAATTCAAGCCGCTACGGCTTGAACCGAAGATTTTGAATCAGCCGACGATCTCGGTGCCCGAGAACCAGTAAGCGATTTCTTCAGCAGCGGTTTCCGGAGCGTCCGAACCGTGAACCGAGTTTTCGCCGATGGAGAGAGCGTGAACCTTACGGATCGTGCCTTCGTCAGCGTTTGCCGGGTTGGTGGCGCCCATGACTTCGCGGTTCTTGGCGATTGCGTTTTCGCCTTCGAGAACCTGAACGATCGTCGGGCCGGAGGACATGAACTCGACCAGTTCGCCGAAGAACGGACGTTCCTTGTGAACGGCGTAGAAGCCTTCGGCTTCGCGACGGCTCATCCAGACGCGCTTGGAAGCGACGACGCGCAGGCCGGCATCTTCGAGCATCTTGGTGATGGCGCCGGTCAGGTTGCGCTTGGTCGCGTCCGGCTTGATCATCGAGAAGGTACGTTCAATAGCCATTGGCTCAAATCCCTTGTTTCTTGAGAAGTGGCGGTTCATTAGCCGCCAATTCCGCGCAAAACAAGGGGGTTCACCGATGATTCGGCTTGGGCCAGGCGGGTTTCACGCAGCCGTCACACTGCGCCCGAGCCCGTCATGGAGATCGAGGCAGCGTTCGAACCAGGCGGTGACGGCGTCACCCGGCTGAAGCAGGCGTTGCGGCGAAACGATGCGCGCCCACTGAAACGCCCCGAAGACGATGTAGTCGGCGAAAAGCGGCGTTGCACCACCCAGAAAGTCCTGAAACTTCAGCAGATGGCGCAAAGGCTCGAGCTTTTCCGAGAAGGTTGCGAGCGAGGGTCCGCCACTTTCGGCCACCGCTTCGAGCGATGTGCCGAAGCGCTTTTCCCGGCTCTCGCGGAAATAGGCCTGATCGACGGGATCCAGCCGGTCGTGAATATCCCTTATGATGATGCGGGTGATGGCCGGGTGCAGGGTCGTCTGCGACCAGCCCTCGACGAAGCGCGAGATCGCCTTCGCCCCCTCGCCGGCGAAGAGCGCCGGCCGGTCCGCATAGGTTCGTTCGAGATAGAGGGCGATCTCGAAGCTGTCCTTCACCAGCGTTTCACCGTCCCGCAGCAACGGAACCAGGTTCGTCGCACCGTCCTCGACCGCCCGGATTTCGGTGAACCCGATCGGCACGGTGTCGAAGTCGAGCCCCTTGTGGGCCAGCGACATCGCGATCTTCCACACATGCGGCGAGAAGGGACGCGCCCTGTCGGACCCACACAGCGAATAGAGCTTTCTTGTCATGCGAACCCTCCGGGACGATTGTCATCCCCTTGAACGACATATCCGCCGCGTCATCAAATCAGTAAATTTCATGAATGATATCAGCCACAGGAATGCGGTTCCGGGTTAGCGTCACCACCCGCAAACAGCAGCCACCAGAAAGGTAGCCGATGCTCGATCACTTTCGCATGTTCGCCGACTATAACCGCTGGGCGAACCGCCTCGTCTATGCCGCCGCTGCGGAACTGACCGATGCCGAACTGCGGGAAAACCGCGGCGCCTTTTTCGGCTCGCTGCTTTCCACCCTCAATCATATCCTCGTTGCCGACCGCATCTGGATGAAGCGCTTCACGGGCGAAGGTGATACCCCGCCTTCGCTCGATACGACCCTGCACGAGGACCTCGCCGCCCTCACCGCCGCGCGGGCGGTCGAGGACGAACGCATCATTGCCTGGATCGATAGCCTCAGCGAGGCGCGCCTTGGCGCTGTGCTCAGCTACAAGACGCTCACCAATCCGACGGCCGTCACGCAGAAGCTGGCGCCGACGCTCGGGCACTTCTTCAACCACCAGACCCACCATCGCGGTCAGGCGCACGCGACGCTCACCGCGCTCGGGCGCCCGTCGCTGATACTGGACCTCGCCCAGTTTCTAAGGACGCAAGGGTCACAGTGGGCGTAGCGGCGAGCGCAACGCCTCGATGCCGAACAGCCGCAGTGGCCGGATCTCACGCCCTCGCCACGCGGCGAGCGCCTTCAGGAGCTGGCGCTGGCCGAACCACGCGGCAAGCCCGAGCGCGACGCCGCCAACAATCGACAGCAGCGAAAAAGCAGCCGGCGGCAAGGCCGGCTGCAACGGCAAGATCAGCAATTCCGGCACGAAGCGGTGCAGGATGTAGATGTGGAAGCCCGCCGCCGACAGGGGCAAGATGAGCTGGGCCGACCAGCGCGGCAGACTGACGCGCGGAAGGTAAAGCAGCGCTGCCAGGACGCAGATCTGCAGGAGATACTTGATCTTCGTGCCGATCCAGACCCCTTCGTAGAGACCGAAGAACAGGAAGGCGGCGGTCCCAGTCAGCATCAGCAGCAGCCGTTGCCTGGCCGTTTCGGCAACGGCAGTGCACCAGCCGATAACGGCGAGATAGAAAATCCATGGCAGCGTGAAGATCTGGCGGTTGCCGATCGGCCAGACGAGCGGCAGCGCCAGCCGGGCGACAAGCGCGGCCAGCAGCAGGGCCATGCCGGCAGCGAATGGTCGTGCCGACACGAACCGCCGGAACTGCGGGATGGCAAAGAGCCCGACGAAGACGAGCATCATCTGGCAATAGGCTTCGATGAACCAGTAGAGATAGGGCACCATGCCGTGTGTCTCCGGCAGGGCCAGGCCGAAATTGCCGACGAGGAAGACCGAGGCCCAGGGCACCTCTCCCCAGGCAACCGCATAAACCGCAACGATCAGGTAATAGGGGATCAGCACCTGCGTGAGCGGCCGCAGGATCGCCCAGCCGTCGCCTGCAAGCAGCGGCCCCATCTGGAAGCGTGCGAGGCTGAAACCGGCGAGGACGACCATGGCCGCCGACCCGCCGGGGATCGGCCACAGGAGCTCGTGGTGCAGGACGACCAGAAAAATGGCAAGCGCGCGGACCAAGAGGTCCGTGCCGATCCGCCGCGTGGTGGTCTCACGCCGTTCCTGGAGCGATAGCGTGGCGATCGGCAAGGTCTCCCAGGCATCCGGAACTTGTCCGAGCGCCTTTTCCAGGCCGATCGACAGCTGAACGAAGCGCAGGGAATCACCACCGAGCGAGACAAAGCTGTCGGACCGCTTGACCCGCTTCGGATAGAAGACCTGGGCGAAGAGTCCTTCGATCCCGCCGTTTTCATCATCGCCGCTGGCCACCGCCTGGCGGGCCGCCATGTTCAGCGCGTTGTAGTCGATCTTGCCGCTGGCAAGCCGCGGCATCTCGGCAAGGGGCGTCGCCTTCAGGTGCGCCAAGGTCAGCCCGCTAGCCTGCGCCAGGTACCGTCTGATCTCTTCGCCATCGCGGCTACCGGCATAAAAGGCGTGAAGCCCGGCATCGTCGCCGACGACGGCAGCGGTGATGCCGCGCGCTTCGAGCCCCGCTTCCAGAACGTCGTGCGCGATCCTGAGCCCGGCGATCTTGGAGATGCGCTTCATCCGGCCAACGATCTGGAACAAGCCGTCGGCATGGCGCATTGCAAGATCGCCGGTGCGCAGTTCGCCAAGATCGGCACCGCGGCTAAGATCGTTCCGAGACGTGGCATAGCCCATCATGACGTTCGGGCCACGATAGACCAGCTCGCCGGCCACGCCGTCGCTTTCGATCGGCACGCCGCTCTCGTTTTCGATCAGAAGGCGTCCACCGGGAATGGCGACGCCGATCCTGTCCTCGTTGCCGGCAAGCTCAGCCGGCGGCACATAGGCGATGCGGGCGGTGGCTTCGGTCTGGCCGTACATGGCGAAGAAAGCCGCCCCCTGGGTGCCGAGGTGCTCGTTGTAGAGACGGATGACACCAGGGCTCAAACGGCCACCGGCAACGGTCATGAAACGCAGGTGTGGGAACCGCCGATCGCGGAAGCCCACCCTTTCCAGCAGCTCGTAGGAATAGGGTACGCCCGAAAGGTTCGTGCTGCCGCTTTCCGCCAGGCCATCGAGAAAACCGGCATCGAGGATGGAGCCGCCGGGAATATGGAGGCTGGCGCCAACGGCGAGGTGAGAATTCAGCACCGACAGGCCGTAGGAATAATGGAGGGGCAGGATCAGGCAACCGCGATCTTCCGCCGTCAGGCCCAGATAGTCCGCGATCGCCACCGCGTTGGCCGAAACGTTTTCCCGCGAGAGGCGCACGGCCTTGCCGCAACCGGTACTGCCCGAGGTCGAGAGCATGACGGCGAGTTCGTCATGGGGCGCCCTGTCGCCTTGTCGCAGATGCTCCGTGCGCCAGCGGCCATCGATGCGACGGAAGCCGAAGTCTGGCTCGAAGGCATCGACCCAGGATCCGGCTGCACCTTTCTTCGGGACCTGCATGGCGACGGCATGCCCGGCGGCGAGCGCTGCCAGATAGGCGACAATCGCGTGTTCGCAAAGCTCGGCCTCGATCGTCACCAGCCCGCGCGGGCCGCGAAAGGCAAGCGCCTGGCGGGTCACCCGCTCGAGGAGTTCGCGATAGGTGACGATCCGTTGCGCGGAAAACACCAGCGCCGGCCGATCGCCCCATTTTGCCAGATCCGCAATGAACGAGAGGGACATGCTTGACCGTCGCTGTTTGCCCGGGCTCGATGCCCGATTTAGCAGCGCCGAATATAATTGGTGACTAAAGGCGTCAAGTATAAAGATGGCGACGGTTGACGACCATCCATTGCCCTGCGACATGCGGTTGCGAACCACCGCGGGCGGATGGAATTTAGCAACCATACCGGGCGGGAATCGCCCGCGGCCCGAAATCTTCAGACTCCCTTAAATGCGGCCTTCTCATAGTGGCGGCTTATCGAGCGAGAGATCGAGATGGCAGCGGGGGCCAAGACAGAATGAACAGGCAAGTTCCAGCGGATGCCAGCCGAACGCAGGCGAGGCAGGCGGCGATCATTCTGAAGGTGGCGCATGCGATGTCGGCGCACGGGATCGCGGCCCTGCCCCGCAACTACGAGCTTTTCTACGAGGCACTGTCCGGCCGCCTGCCGCAGCTTTCCCGGGAACTCGCCGCGCTCGGAAACAATCCGCAGCAGGATGCGCTGGATGCCGTGGGCCTGAGGCATCACCTCGTCTCCCATGCAGCACTTGCCGCAGACCGGGCGAGAGCCGCCGGCCAGCAAGCGCTAGCCGAGATCGCCGAAAAGCTCAGGCTCTCCCTGTTGCAGAAGCAGAGCTTCAAGGATGAACTCGATCATTTCGCCGGGCGCCTGGCCACTGACCCCGTTGCTGGCATGTCCGAATTCGCCGACGACGCCGCGCGACTGCGGGAAGCGGCCGGTCGTCTGACCAATGAAGAAGGCGCTCTCCAGCAGGCGCTGGAAACCAGCATGACACATCTCGCCGAACTCGAAGGCGAGCTTGCCGAAAGCCGGCGATCCCTGACCCGCGACCCGGCCACGGGCCTGCCAAACCGCGTGGCGCTGACGACCAAGCTCGACTCGATCCTCGAAACGGAGCGGACGGACCAGCCGGTCGCCCTGCTTCTCGTTTCGGTGGAGGGGCTGCGTGAGGTGGCGGAGCACCACGGCGGCACGGCTGCCGCGAAGGCGCTTGCCAAGCTCTCGGCGCTGTTTCGCAAGTCGATCAAGAAGGACGATTTCGTCGCTCGCGTTGGCCAGCAGGAGTTTGCCTTCCTGTGCCGCGATGTCAGCGCCGAAAATGCCGAGGCCATTGCCCGGCGGCTGCGGCAGTCCGTGCAGGAGCTGACAGTCACCCTCCCCGGACGGGCGCACACCGCCGAGACGCTTTCGCTTGCGGCCGGTATTACCCTTGCGCAACCGGCATCGACCAGCGCCGATCTGCTGTCCCAGGCGGAACAGGCCCTTACCGGCGCCCGCGATGGCGCCGGCATCCTCTGCTATTCGGCGGCCCTCGGCCGCGGCAGGCCCTACGGCCAGAGCGCCGCCTGACGATCTTGCCTCAGGCGGCGACCGGCTGACGGCTGTCGTCGATCTCCGACGCCTTCTCGCGCAGACAGCCGAGCAGGCGAAAGAGTTCCGTGCGTTCGCAATCGTCGAGCGCCGAGAACAGTTCATCGATCGTGCGATGTCGCGGCTGCAGTGCCGCCTCCAGCGCCAGCCGGCCGCGATCGGTGATCGAGATGATCTTCGCGCGGCGGTCTTCCGGATCCGGTTCGCGCAGGACCATCCCGTCCCGCTCTAGGCCGTCGATCGCTTCGGTGACGGTTCTGGCCGCAAAGCCGAGCGCAGCGGCGATATCCGCGCAGCGACAGGGGCCAAGCGTGTTCAGATAAAACAGGAACTTGCTGCGCGCGAGCGAAACGCCTTCCTCCGACATGGACGCATTCACCAGGCGATGAACGCGGTGGTAGAGCTCGAAGAGCCGCTCGGCGACTTCGACTTTTTCTGTCATGGCAATGTACCTCACTTGGCAACGCCAAAACGAAACAACCCGGCCCCGCGTGGCGGGACCGGGTTGTTCGGTCAACCGTTTGGCGTGACTTACTGCTTGTTTTCGTCGGCTTGGCCGAAAGCCTTGGCGCCGCCATTGGCGATCGCGCCGGTTGCCGTCGTGTCGACGGTCTTGTCTTCAATGCCGGCATAATAATCGCCGCGGCTTGCGGTCGCGGACACACCGGCGCCGGCCGAAGCCTCGGCGCGACCGGTAAAGAGCGGCGTGGAGCTCACACCCTCATAGTAGCTGCCGCCGGCAACGGCCGCAGACGCGCCACCGAGCATGGCGGCCGCAATGAGAACTGCGGCAAAGGACTTCTTCATCGATCTGTTCCTTGGTGGAGATGTAAGGTTGGGGCTCAGCCCCTCTAGGCGCTTGGGATCGCCTCATAGGATCATCACGGTGATCCATCAAATCCCTTGAAATGGGGTGCGGGCGAAAGCCCGCGCCCCCTCATTCATCGCGGTTAGCGCGAAATGCCCTGGTAGTATTCGCCTTCGCCGCCGATCACGCTCTTCGGCGCGACGCTGAAGTTTGCGACCGAGCCGGTGTTGGTGCGATCGACATAGCCGGCTTCGGAGCTGCCGATGGTGAAGGACGACTTGCCGGTAACGGCAGGCGTGCGCTCGGTGTAGAGCGGCGTCGGGCTGACACCTTCATAGTAGCTGCCGCCGGCGAAGGCAGCGGAAGCGCCACCGAGGATAGCGGTTGCAACGAGAGCGGCGGAAAGAGCGGTCTGGATAGCGGTTTTCATGGTCTTCACTCCTGGGAGGCTCGTTCGGCTGAACGAGGTTTCATCAAAATGTCCTTGGCCGGATCGGTCGTCCCTCGGAACGCGGGGCCTCTGCCACTGGCGTTCGGTCGATCGAGGCGGTCAGAAGAGCGTTCCCCGCCCTTCCGTTATTGAAATGGTCCCTCACGATGAGGATGTGTAGTATCGATAGTCGGAACGCCTTGTTCAAAAATCGATAACAATGGCCTCTTGAATTCCCGGACCGCCACAGCGGTGGCAGCTGCACACCGACGCCTCTTGCCTTCAAGGCCAAGTCCGGGCAAAAGGCCGCAATGATCCAGATTTCCGGCCTTTCCGCCCGCATCGCGGGACGTCTCCTCATCGAAAACGCATCCGTGACGCTTCCGGCGGGCACGAAGGCGGGGCTCGTGGGCCGAAACGGCGCCGGCAAGTCCACGCTGTTTCGCATCATAACCGGCGAATTCGCGTCGGAAGCGGGCACGATCGCGCTACCCAAGAACGCGCGCATCGGCCAGGTCGCGCAGGAAGCGCCCGGCACAGAAGAACCGCTGATCGAGATCGTGCTCAAGGCGGACAAGGAGCGCACTGCGCTGGTCGCCGAAGCCGAGACCGCGACCGATCCGCACCGGATTGCCGAGATCCAAACCCGGCTTGCCGACATCGGCGCCCACTCGGCCGAAGCGCGTGCTGCGAGCATTCTCGCCGGCCTCGGCTTCGACCACGAAGCGCAGCTGCGTCCCGCCTCGTCGTTTTCCGGTGGCTGGCGGATGCGGGTGGCGCTTGCGGGCGTGCTCTTTTCCGAGCCGGATTTGCTGCTGCTCGATGAGCCGACCAACTATCTCGACCTCGAAGGCACGCTGTGGCTGGAGGATTACATCCGCCGCTATCCGCACACGGTCATCATCATCAGCCACGACCGCGACCTCTTGAACACCGCGGTCAACGCCATCGTGCATCTCGACCAGAAGAAGCTCACCTTCTATCGCGGCCCCTACGACCAGTTCGAGCGGCAGAAGGCGGAAGCCGACGAACTGCAGATGAAGGCGAAAGCCAAGAACGACGCGGCTCGTAAGCACCTGCAGAGCTTCATTGACCGCTTCAAGGCCAAGGCCACCAAGGCGCGCCAGGCGCAAAGCCGCGTCAAGGCGCTGGAGCGCATGGGCACGATTGCGGCCGTGATCGAAGACCATGTCCAGGGCTTCTCCTTCCCTGACCCCGAGAAGGAAGCCGCCTCGCCGATCATCGCCGTCACCGGCGGCACCGTCGGCTACGAGCCGGGCAAGCCGATCCTCAAGCGCTTGAACCTCCGGATCGATACGGACGACCGCATCGCGCTGCTCGGTTCCAACGGCAACGGCAAATCCACCTTCGCCAAGTTCATCTCGGGTCGCCTTGCGCCAGAGGCGGGCGAATTGAAGATTGCGCCGAACCTCAAGGTCGGCTTCTTCGCCCAGCACCAGCTCGACGACCTGATCCCCACCCAGAGCGCCGTCGAACATGTGCGGCGACGCATGCCCGAAGCACCCGAAGCAAAGGTGCGCTCGCGCGTGGCGCAGATGGGGCTCGCGACGGAAAAAATGGAAACGCCCGCCAAGGATCTCTCCGGCGGTGAAAAGGCGCGGCTGCTGATGGGGCTTGCAGCCTTCGACGCGCCGAACCTCCTGATCCTCGACGAGCCGACCAACCACCTCGACATCGACAGCCGCAACGCGCTGATCACCGCGCTCAACGACTATTCCGGTGCCGTGATCCTGATCTCGCACGACCGGCACCTGATCGAGGCGACGGCCGACCGGCTGTGGCTGGTGCGCGACGGTACCGTGACGAGCTATGACGGCGACCTTGAGGATTACCGCAGCCTGATCGTCGGCGGCCCCAAGGCGAAGGACGAGAAGCCGAGGCCGACGGGCGTCGATGACAGTCTTTCGAAGGCGGACCAGCGCAAGGTCAATGCCGACAAGCGTGCCTCGCTGGCACCGCTCCGCAAGAAGATCAATGAAATCGAATCCTTGACCGGAAAGCTGGAGAAACTGATTCAGGCACTTGATGTGGAACTTGCCGATCCGGCGCTCTACGAAAAGTCGCCGGCCAAGGCTGCGCAGAAGGCCAAGGAACGCTCCGATGCGGCAACAAAACTCGCCCACGCCGAAGAACAATGGCTCGAGCTTTCCGCAGAATATGAAGACGCGATGGCCGGCTGATAAGCCGGCCCGGCGGTCGCCTCGCCTCCGTCACCCCAGCTCGAAGCTGGTGATTCCGTAGATCCGCGCCAGCGGTAAACCGGGATCCGGTCCACGATACATGCGCGCGGTTTCAAACACGGGCTTCAGATTGTAGCGATCGCAAAGTGCCTTGGCCGAGGCGTTCGGTTCGGGGATGTCGAGGTAGACTTCACTGCCGTTGACGCCGGCGGCAAGCTTTCGAAAGACAAGGTCGGCACCGGTCTCGGTATCAGAAAACAGCGGCCCGATCTTGAAGCCGTTACGGCAGGCCCGGATCGTCCCGTAGGCCGCAACCGCGCCGTCGCGCAGCAGCAAGACGCTGCGCCGCCCGTCGCTCGACTTCAGCCACTCGCGCAGAAAAACTTCGCGACGCGCCGGGACGAAACGTCGATCATAGTCGACGAGGAGCGGCATATGCACCGGCGCGACCTCAAGGAGATCTGCGCCCGGCGGCTCGACCACGTCGATGATGCCGCCGTAGCGGATATTCGCGTGGGCGTAGGCGAAGCCCGACCGGCTATAGCCCTCCTGCTGCGCGACCACACCGTCCAGGCCGACGATGCGCCGATCGGCAGCCGAGATCGCCTGTTGCCACAGCTGCCGGCCGATGCCCCTGCCACGGTGATCCGGCCGGGTGATGTAGAAGCCGAGAAAGCCGTAATTTTCGTTGTATCGCACCAGCGAGATCGCTGCGACCGGCCCCTCCTCTCCATCCGCTACCCAATACCCCTCCGGGTCGGCCGCCCAAAAAGGCACTGCGTCGCCGAGACCGGGGTTCCACCCCTCCTCCGCGGCCCACTCGATCATGACGTCGAGGTCGGCTCGGCTTGCCCGACGGATCTGCTGCTGCATCGTTCACTCCCCTTTCAAGCGGTGAGACCGCCCCATCGTCCTTCTGGCTGACGGGAGGGCACCGCACGTCCGCCGGTAAAGTTAGTGCGGCGGCGTTGAGAGGGAATGACAATCTGTCGATTTCGTCGACATAGATGTCCTCGTCTGGCCGGTGGGCGGCCGCTTGCTCCCGGTGCGCAATCTGCTACAAGAACCGACAATAAGTCATACAAATCGAGCGGAACACCATGGCCCCCATCAAAATAGCGCTTGTCGGCATCGGCAAGATCGTTCGCGACCAGCACCTGCCAGCGATCGCCAAGAACGGCGACTACCAGCTGATTGCCGCCGCGAGCCGGCATGGGACGGTCGATGGCATCGACAATTTCAAGTCTATCGAGGCAATGCTCCAAGCTGTGCCTGCGATCGAAGCCGTGTCGCTCTGCATGCCGCCGCAGTATCGCTACGAGGCGGCGCGCGTCGCACTCGACGCCGGCAAGCACGTGTTCCTGGAAAAGCCGCCGGGCGCCACCCTCAGCGAAGTGGCGGACCTCGAGGCGCTGGCCGCATCGAGGGGGCTGTCGCTGTTTGCAAGCTGGCACTCCCGCTACGCGCCGGCGGT
Source organism: Ensifer sp. ZNC0028 (assembly GCF_000799055.1). Classification (NCBI taxonomy): domain Bacteria; kingdom Pseudomonadati; phylum Pseudomonadota; class Alphaproteobacteria; order Hyphomicrobiales; family Rhizobiaceae; genus Ensifer; species Ensifer sp. ZNC0028. The sequence goes on along the minus strand of NZ_JTLA01000009.1, from coordinate 35,935 downwards.
GGAAGCGGCAAAGTCCTTCCTGGCAAGCACGACGATCAAGGATGTCCAGGTCATCTGGAAGGAAGACGTGCGCCACTGGCATCCAAACCAGGAATGGATCTGGGCGGCCGGCGGCCTCGGGATCTTCGATCCGGGCATCAACGCGTTGTCGATCGTCACCCACATCCTGCCGCGGCCGCTGTTCGTAACCTCGGCTGTGCTCGAATTCCCCGAGAATCGCGATGCGCCGATCGCCGCCAGCATCACGTTCACCGACGGCCAGAAGCTGCCGGTCGCAGCGGAATTCGACTGGCGCCAGACCGGCAAGCAGAGCTGGGACATTGTGGCCCGCACGGCGGGTGGCGAGATGGTGCTGTCCGAGGGCGGCGCCAAGCTCTCCATCGACGGCAAGCTCGTGCACGAGGAGCCGGAGCAGGAATATCCGATGCTCTATCGGCGCTTCGCCGAAATCGTCAAAGCCGGGAAGTCCGACGTCGACCTGGCGCCGCTTCGCCACGTCGCCGATGCCTTCATGCTCGGCAAACGCAAGTTCGTCGAGGCTTTCCACGACTGATCTTCCGGACAGGCCGGAAACAAAAAGCCCGCGGTCTCGGCCGCGGGCTTTTTTGTCGCAACGCTTGTAAACTCAGGCCTTCTTTTCCCAGCGGCCATCGCGGTTCTGCTGCCAATAGGTCAAGGTGTGCCCCTCGCCCTTCAGCCGCTTCCAATGACCGCGCGCGCCTTCCAGCTGCTCCTGGTCGTAGCCGTCAAACATGAAGACGATGCGCTCATAGGCCGAAACGTCAGGCGGGCTCGCGCCATCGATGACGAAACGCACCGTCGCCGCATTGGCGTTACCGTCGTCAGCGACGAGCAATACCGGCTGGTCCGCCGCAAAATCGCTGGCGTCGGTGCCATGCGGCAGGAAGCTCTCGTCGCGATAGACCCAGAGATGCGTGTCGAGCGCGTCGCGCCGCTCGGCATCGATCGTCTGCACGACCACCCGCCAGCCACGCTCGACACTCTTGTCGAGCAATGGCGGCAGTGCGTCTTCCAGCTTCGATTCCGTCAGGTGATAGAACAGGATCTCGGTCATGCCGACTTCTTCCCGCCTTGTGTCACGTCCGGCATTGGCGATCAGGCCTCGTAGCTCGCCCGCACCAGTTCATCGAGCAGCCGCACGCCGAAGCCCGAGCCCCAGGACTGGTTGACCTCGTCGGTCGGCGCGCCCATGGCGGTACCGGCGATGTCGAGATGCGCCCAGGGCGTGTCCTTGACGAAACGCTTGAGGAATTGCGCCGCGGTCACCGCGCCGCCGTGGCGGCCGCCGGTGTTCTTCATGTCGGCGAACTTGCTGTCGATCATCTTGTCGTATTCCCGGCCGAGGGGCATCCGCCACAGGGGCTCGTGCGTCGCGATGCCGGCGGCAAGAAGCTGCCCCGCCAGGCGGTCATCGTTGGAGAACAGGCCGGCATGATGCGTCGCGAGCGCCACCATGATGGCGCCGGTCAGCGTTGCAAGGTCGATGATCGCCTGCGGCTTGAAGCGATCGTTGCAGTACCAGAGCGCATCGCAAAGCACGAGACGGCCCTCGGCGTCGGTATTGATCACCTCGATCGTCTGGCCGGACATGGAGGTCACGATATCGCCGGGGCGCTGGGCGCTGCCGTCGGGCATGTTTTCCACAAGGCCGATGATGCCGATGGCGTTGACCTTGGCTTCACGGGCGGCGAGCACGTGCATGAGGCCGGTGACGGCTGCGGCGCCACCCATGTCGCCCTTCATCTCCTCCATGCCGGCTGCCGGCTTGATCGAGATGCCGCCGCTATCGAAGACGACGCCCTTGCCGACGAAGGCGAGCGGCCGGTCCTTCGACTTGCCGCCCTTCCACTGCATGATGACAAGCCGCGGCGGGCGGCTCGACCCTTGTGCGACGCCGAGCAGCGCGCCCATGCCGAGCTTCTTCATTTCCTTTTCGGTGAGGATCTCCACCTCGACGCCGAGCTTTTCCAGCTCCTTCGCCTTGGCGGCAAACTCGACCGGGCCGAGCACGTTTGCCGGTTCGTTCACCAGATCGCGGGCGATAAACACGCCTTCGGCAACGGCCTGCGCCGCCGTGAACGCCTTTTTCGCCGCTATGACCGTGCCGGTGACGATCGTCACCTTGGTCGGCTTGCCGGACGATTTCGCGTCGTCGTCGGCCTTCTTGGTCTTGTAGCTGTCGAAGGCGTAGGCATTCATTTCCATGCCGAGCGCGAAGTCGGCGGCCGCCTTGCCGGTCACGTTGACGTCGTCCGCATCGATAAAGACCGTCACCCTGTCGACCGAGCCGAGCTTCGCTGCAACGCTACCGCCGGCCTTCAGCCAGTCATGGTCCGTCAGCGCATCCGCATCTCCAAGACCGAGCACGACGATTCGATCGGCGGGCGAGCCATGCGGCGCGACGATGTCGAGGGTGGAGAACGCCTTGCCGGTAAACTTCTTGATCTTCGCCGCCTTCGCCACCACGTTCTCCGGGTCGGCGACATCGGCGCCGGCAGCCGCCGACGCGCCCGCGGTCTTCAGCAGAACGGCGACGCCGCCGCTCGGCTTGTGGGACTTGGCAAAGGTGAACTCAAACTTCATCGACATTGAAAACTCCGGGTATTTCCTGTCTGGACGCAACCCTTTGGATCGAATGGATCTTTCCGAGGGATCGAGCGCCAGCCCAAGGGGATCGAGGCCGCACAACGCATCCGGGCGACACGGCAGGGCTCATGGCAAGCCGGCCTGTTACCGGGCGGTTACAGTGGCAAATATTCGCATCGTTCGCCACCGTCAAAGCTGTGGCCGGCACCCTTCTCGCTTTTCAACCGCTTGGCAAGATGCCCGCAGATGTTTACATGCGGTTAACCGAGGTTCTTCGCCTTAAATTATCCCTGTTGCTACACAATTCGAGCAGCAGGGATGGCTGGCAAAGGACCGGGCCTCGGTTTACGGACATGGGCGGGACCCGGTTCGACAACCGCCGCCGGAACAGAAACATGAGCAGGATTTTGGACCGGACACGGGCATGAAGCTGATCGAACGCTACATATTCCGGCGTGCCGTGATCATGTTCCTCGCAACGCTCCTGCCGTTGCTCGGCATCGTCTGGACGACTCAGGCGCTGACCAACGTCAACCTCGTCACCGACAACGGCCAGTCCGTGTTCGCCTTCGCCAAGGTGGCGACCCTCATCCTGCCCTCCGTCATCACGATCATTCTGCCCTTTGCGCTGGTGATCGGCGTCACGCAGACGCTGTCGACGATGAACACCGATTCGGAGCTGACGGTGCTCAATGCCGCCGGCAGTTCGCGCATGGCGATCATCCGGCCGGTGATCTACCTGGCCTTGGGCCTCAGCGTGCTTTCCTTCGTGGTCGACAATTTCGTCGAACCCTATTCGCGCACGGCGCTGCGCAAGATGCTGGCAACCGCCAACGCCGACCTCCTGTCATCCGTCGTCCAGGAGAACACATTCCGCAAGGTCGCCGACAATCTCTACGTCCAGGTTGGCGCGCGGCGGGGCGGCGGCGTGCTGCAGGGCATCTTCGTCGCCGATTCGCGCAATCCGAGCTTCGAACTCGTCTACTACGCCCGCGAAGGCGCCATCGACGACAAGAGCTCGGCGCTGGTGATGAAAGACGGGGAAGTGCAACGCAAGCTCCCCGACGGCAGTGTGTCGATCATCAAGTTCGACTCCTACGCCTTCGACCTTGCCGACATGACCAAGACGACGCGCGAGGCAACCATCCGGGCTAAGGACCGCGACCTTCCCGGCCTGATCAATCCGGACCCGGAGGATCATGTCTACAAGAACAATCCGCTTGCGTTTACAGCCGAGCTCAACCGTCGCTTCACGGAATGGACCTTTCCCCTGCTGTTTGGCCTGATCGCGCTCGTCTTCAGCAGCGACGCACGCTCCCACCGCGAAGCGCGGCTTCATCCGATGGTCAGCGCCCTCGGTATGGCGCTGCTCATCCGCTGGATGACGTTTTACGCCGGTAACAGCGCCGAGGACTCCGTCTGGTTCGTACCTTTGATGTATGCGGTGCCGCTGCTTGCGGGCGCGCTCTGCATTCACCAGCTCGTCAGCAACAGGCGGCTGGACATTCCGATGACCGGGCAAGAAAAGCTGCAGGAGCTCCTGGTTCGCCTGCGCCTGATGCGGCCCGATGCCGAGAAAGGGCAGCCGTCATGATGGGCACGCTCGGCCGCTACTTCTTCATGCGCTATGTGATCACGACGTTCTGGTTCCTCGTCGGGATCTTCTCGCTGGTCTTCATCATCGACTTCAGCGAACAGGCGAGCCGGTTGGCGAACCTGCCGCGCTACAGCATCTCCGGCGCCCTTTTGATGACCGCGCTTCGCATCCCGCTGATCCTTCAACAGACGATACCCTTCGTCGCGCTGTTTTCGGCCATGGCGGCGCTGATCTCGCTCAACCGCCGCTACGAGCTGGTCGTGACCCGCGCAGCTGGCATTTCCGTCTGGCAGTTCCTGCGGCCCTTCATTCTCGGCTCCTTCCTCTTCGGCGTGCTGGCGGTCGTGGCGCTCAACCCGCTTGCGGCCTGGGGAACGAAGCGCGGCGAAGCGCTTTTGGCCGAATGGGGCTCCACGCGGAACGCCGACGCCGGCTCGATCCCGTGGCTTCGGCAGATCTATAACGGCACGGACACGATCATCGGCGCACGCTCTGTTCAGGACAACGGGACGACACTTCTCAACGTCACCGTCATCCACTTTGATCCACAGGGCACGATCATTCTGAGACAGGATGCGGCGTCGGCGAAACTCGAAGATGGTTACTGGCTTCTTAACGACGTCACGGAAACGCGCAACGGACAGCTTCCGCAACGTTTGAAAACAGCACAGCTGGCCACCAATCTTAAGCCGGAGTTTGTTCAGGAACGTCTTGCAAAGGCTGATTCCATTCAGTTTTTCGACCTGCCGCGCAAGATCGAAGTGGCCCGCTCCTTCGGTTTTTCGACCAACGGCATGGAAACCCAATTCCACTCAATGTTGTCGTTGCCGCTGCTGCTCGTCGCCATGACGCTGATCGCCGCTTGCGTGTCGCTGAAATTTAGCCGGTTTAACCAATCGCGCTCCGTAATTCTCGGTGGCATCCTTTCAGGCTTCGTGCTTTATGTCGTCACCGTGCTTGTCAAAGCATTCGGGAGCAGCGGCATTGTGCCTCCTTTCGTTGCAGCCTGGTTGCCAGTTGTTGTAGCGATGGCGCTGGGCTCGACGATTCTTTTAAATCAGGAGGATGGCTAGTGGCGGTAGTGAACCGCAAACGTATAAGGCTGATCAACGCCGCCCTGCTCGCAGGCGTGGCGCTGCAGACACTTGCCATGGGAATGAGTGCGCCAGCGATGGCGCAGCAGGCTTCGGAGCGCCTCGATTCGTTGCGCCCGAACATGCCGGAAGACGCCAAGCTGCTTCTGTCCGCCAATGAGCTCGTCTACAACAAGGACGCCGAAAAAGTGATCGTGCGCGGCAACGTGCAGATCGATTACGGCGGCTACAAGATGGTGGCCCGCCAGGTCGAGTACGACCAGAAGAAGGGCCGCATCTATGCATCCGGCGAAATCCAGTTCGTCGAGCCGGGCGGCAATGTCGTCTACGCCGACAAGATGGATATCACCGACGATTTCGGGGACGGCTTCCTCGATCAGATGCGCATTGAAACCACCGATCTGACGCGGCTTGCTGCCACGAGCGGCGAGCGCCGGAACGGCGAAGAATTCATTCTGAACGAGGCCGTCTACACGGCCTGCACGCCCTGCTCGACCAAGCCGGAACATCGCTCGCTGTGGCACATCAAGGCCCAGCGCGTCATCCAGAACGGCCGCACGCGGACAATCCGCCTGGAGAACGCCCGCTTCGAACTGTTCGGCAAGCCGATCGCCTATATTCCGGTCATGGAGCTGCCCGACCATACGGTCAAGCGCAAGAGCGGCTTCCTGTTCCCGACGTTCCGCTCGGCCCAGAAGCTCGGCGTTGGCGTCGGCGTCCCCTACTACTGGGCGATCTCGCCCTATATGGACGCAACGGCAACGCTTACCGGCCTGACGCGACAGGGCTTCCTGCTGGAGGGTGAATTCCGCCAGCGGTTCCACAACGGCTTCCATACGCTGAACTTCGCCGGCATCAGCCAGCTCGACAAGGGCAAGTTCACGCCTGGCACCGTCGACGCGATGCACACCAACCGTGGCATGATCGCCTCGAAGGCGGAGTTCGAGATCAACCCGCGCTGGACCTTCGGCTGGAACGTGCTCGTCCAGTCGGACGCCAACTTCGCCAAGACCTACGAACTGTCGAATTTCGACGGAACGACCTACGTCAACCAGGCGTATCTGAGCGGGCTCGGCAAGCGGAACTACTTCGATCTGCGCGCCTTCTACTTCGACATCCAGGATGCCGACGCCAACAGCATCGAGGAGAACCAGCAGCCTGCGGCACAGGTTCTCGACTATTCCTACAAGTCGCCTGAATCCGTCCTGGGCGGTGAGCTTTCCGGTACGCTGAACTTCACGAACGTGAAGCGCAACCGGCTCGACGCGTTCACGCAGCCGGGCGTGACCCGTTTCCGTGGCCTCGAGGGCACGTCGCACCGCCTGACCGGCGAGCTGGAGTGGAAGCGCACCTTCATTGCTCCGGGCGGTCTGGTCATCACGCCGCTGCTGGCGGCGCGTGGCGACGCCATCGGGCTGAACATGGACAACCCGGGTCCGGCCTACACCGGCGACTTCAACACCAGCGACGCGGCAACGCGGCGCATGTTGACCGCAGGTCTCGAAGCCCGCTACCCGATTCTGTTCGTGGGCGAGGACAGCAGCCACGTGCTCGAACCGATCGCGCAGCTCTATGCACGCCCGAACGAGCAATATGCCGGCGGCCTGCCAAACGAAGACGCGCAGAGCTTCGTGTTCGACGCGACCAACCTCTTCGACCGCGACAAGTTCTCCGGCTTCGACCGGATCGAGGGCGGCACGCGCGCCAATGTCGGTTTCCGCTATACCGGAACCTTCGACAGCGGCTACGGCCTGCGCGGCATCGTCGGCCAGTCGTTCCATCTGGGCGGCCTCAACTCGTTTGCGACGGACGACCTGGTCAAGGCCGGGGCGAATTCCGGTCTCGAGACCAGGAGTTCCGACTATGTTGCCATGTTCGGCATCGATGCACCGTCCGGCCTGATGGCGAGCGTTTCCGGCCGCCTCGACGAAAAGGACCTGTCGCTGCGCCGCGCCGATACGACCGTCGGCTATCTCGGCACGACGTGGCAGGCGGCGATGACCTATACGCGCATCGAAGCGCAGCCGCTCTACGGATCTCTGTCCAACCAGGACGAAATCCAGACGGCTGCCGCCTACCGGTTCCATGATTACTGGTCGGTGTTCGGCGCGATCACCTATGACATCAACAAGGATGTCATCTCGCGCAACGGTTTCGGCATCACCTACGACGATCAGGACACGCTGTTCTCGATCGTCTACAAACAGGAACGCGATACCGACGCCAATGTGGCGAACGACTGGTCGATCGGCGCGAGAATCAGCTTCCGTACGCTCGGCGACGTGAACGTCGGCGACACCAAGTTCGAAGAGCTGGACTATTATTGATATCGTCAAGCGAGTGGGCGGACCAAAAGTTCGCCCATTCGTCGATATCGGCACGGTCAAACGGTCTTGTCATCGTTTGGCCGCATGTATTATGCATTCCCTCCGACAAGATAAGGCAACGGCGCAAGGCCGACAGGCGGACAAAGCCTGTCGACGGTGATAGTCCGGGATATAGGAAAAGATAATGGGCGGGAAAATGTCGATCTTGAGGACACTGTCGGTACTGGCTCTGGCCGGCACCTTGAGCGTTGCCGTATGCTCCGGAGCTCAGGCAGCAGCGAGCACGGTCAAGGTAACGGTCAACAACACGGTGATTACCTCCGGCGACATCGCCAAGCGCGTGGCCTTCCTTCGCCTGCAGCGCCAGAAGGGCGGCAACGACGAAGCCAAGAAGCAGCTCGTCGACGAAGTTCTCAAGCGGGCCGAGATCGCACGCATCGGCCAGTCCGTCAGCACCCAGGAAGTCGATGCCGCCTATGCGCGCTTCGCCTCGGGCAACAAGCTTTCGACCGAACAGCTCGGCAAGATTCTCGATCAGGCCGGCGTCGGCGCCGAACATTTCAAGCAGTTCATCGCCGTGCAGATGAGCTGGCCGCGCGCGGTCAACTTCCGCTACGGCAGCTCCAACCGCCTCCAGGGCGCCGACCTCGTCAAGCGCATGATGGCCGGTGGCGGACAGAAGCCTGTCACCACCGAATACTTTCTGCAGCAGGTGATCTTCGTCATTCCCGAGAAGAAGCGCGGCGCGATCACCGCGAAGCGACAGGCCGAAGCCAACGCCTCGCGCGCCCAGTTCCCGGGCTGCGAAACCTCCAAGGTATTTGCCGCCAACTATCGCGACGTGTCGATCCGCAGCCTCGGCCGCATGCTGGCCCAGCAGTTGCCCGACGAATGGAAGCCGCTGATCGAGAAGGCCGGCGAGAACGGCACCACTGGCACCCGCGTGACCGAGAAGGGCGTCGAGTACCTGGCGATCTGCAAGAAGCGTGAGGTCAACGACGACACCGCCGCCGAAATCGTCTTCCGCGCCGAGGATATCGGCAAGAAGAAGGAAGGCGGCGAGGACCCGAACAGCGAGAAGTACCTCGAAGAGCTGCGCAAGAAGGCGCAAATCGTCAACAAGTAATCACGACGGAACCATGCGCGAAACAACCGGCGGGCCCCTCGCCCTGACCATGGGCGACCCGGCCGGTATCGGGCCGGACATCAGTCTTTCGGCCTGGCTCGGCCGCCGCGACCACGCGACGGCCCCCTTCCTCTTCATCGGCGACCCCGCGGTTCTTGCCGCACGCGCCTCGATGCTCGGCTACACAGTGCCCATCCGCGAGACCGATTGCGCCGGTGCGCCCTCCCTCTTCGATACGGCGTTGCCGGTGCTGCCGCTTACCTGCCCTGCCCCGATCAAGGCCGGTGATCCTGACACGGCCAATGCCAGCGCCGTCATCGGTGCGATCGACACGGCCGTGCGACTGGTGAACGCCGGTCAGGCGTCGGCCGTGGTCACGAACCCGATTGCCAAGGCGGTTCTTTATGACGCCGGCTTCCGCTTTCCAGGCCATACCGAATACCTCGCCGATCTTGCCGAAAAGGCGACGGGCGAGCCGGTTCTGCCGGTGATGATGCTGGCCGGACCGAAGCTGCGTGCCGTTCCCGTCACCATCCACATCCCCTTGAAGGACGTGCCGGAGCAACTGACGCCGGACCTCATCTATCGCACCTGCGCAATTACTGCGGCAGACCTTCGCAATCGCTTCGGACTTCAACAGCCGCGGCTCGCAATCGCCGGCCTGAACCCGCATGCCGGCGAAAACGGTGCGCTTGGGCTCGAGGACGACGCCGTTATCCGACCGGTCATCGACCGGCTGCGCGCTGAAGGCATCGATGCCGTTGGACCGCTGCCGGCCGATACGATGTTCCATGATCGCGCACGCGCCACCTACGACGTGGCCATCTGCATGTATCACGACCAGGCGCTGATCCCGGCCAAGGCGCTCGGCTTCGACGATAGCGTCAACGTCACGCTCGGTCTTCCCTTCATCCGCACCTCGCCCGACCACGGCACGGCCTTCAGCCTTGCCGGCAAGGGCGTCGCTCGCGACGACAGCCTTCGGGCAGCCCTCGACCTTGCCGCATCGCTTGCGGCCAATATGCCAGGAGATACCCGCTGATGGCCGCCCTTGACGGTCTTCCTCCGCTACGCGACGTCATCCAGCGTCACGGCCTCGATGCCAAGAAGGCGCTCGGCCAGAACTTTCTGCTCGACCTCAACCTGACTCAGAAGATCGCGCGGACCGCCGGTTCGCTCGAAGGCGTGACGGTCATCGAGGTCGGCCCCGGACCGGGCGGCCTCACTCGCGCCATCCTCGCGCTCGGCGCCAAGAAGGTCATTGCGATCGAGCGTGACTCGCGTTGCCTGCCGGCGCTTGCGGAAATCGGCGCGCATTATCCGGATCGGCTGCAGGTGATCGAAGGTGACGCACTGAAGACGCCCTTCGAGACGCTTGCCGATGAGGGGCCGGTCAAGATCATCGCCAACCTGCCCTACAATGTCGGCACGCAGTTGCTCGTCAACTGGTTGCTGCCCGAGCGCTGGCCACCCTTCTGGCAGTCACTGACGCTGATGTTCCAGCGCGAAGTGGGCCTGAGGATCGTCGCCGACGCGGATGACGACCACTATGGCCGCCTCGGTGTGCTCTGCGGTTGGCGTACGAACGCACGGATGGCGTTCGACGTGCCGCCGCAGGCCTTTACGCCACCACCGAAGGTCACGTCCTCCGTGGTCCATCTGGAGCCGGTCGAAAACCCGATCCCCTGCTCGGTCGCAGCCTTCGAGAAGGTGACGCATGCAGCCTTCGGCCAGCGCCGCAAGATGCTGCGCCAGAGCCTGAAGCCGCTCGGCGGCGAGGCGCTGCTTGCCAAGGCCGATATCGACCCGCAGCGACGCGCCGAAACGCTTTCGGTGGAAGAGTTCTGCCGTCTGGCAAACTGCCTCTGAGCGAACATTTGGATCGCAAGGCGCGCGCTACAAATAGCGTGAATCAAAAATGGCTCCTCACGGAGCCATTTCTTTTTTGAAGCCTCAGAACGGGTTTTCGGTCAGCAGCCCGTTGACGAAATCGAACAGCCCAGGGCGCCGGTCGCGGCGCAGGCGTTCGGCCTCGACGATCGCCCGCACGGACGCAAAGGCGCGGTCGAGATCGTCGTTGAGCACGATGTAGTCATACTCCCGCCAGTGCTCGATCTCGGCGCGCGAATTGGCAAGGCGCGTGGCGATCACCTCTTCGCTGTCTTCGGCCCGGCGATGCAGGCGCGACTGCAGCTCGGCCATGGACGGCGGCAGGATGAAGATCGAGACGACGTCTCCCGCCATCTTTTCCTGAAGCTGCTGGGCGCCCTGCCAGTCGATATCGAACAGCATGTCCCGGCCTGCGGCCATGGCCGCCTCCACCGCGTCGCGCGGCGTGCCGTAGAAATTGCCGTGCACCTCCGCCCATTCGAGCAGCGAGTCTGTGGACCTCAGCGCCTCGAATTCGCGGATGGACTTGAAGTGATAGTGCCGTCCGTCAATCTCGCTTGGGCGCCGCTGACGCGTCGTCACGCTGACCGAAATGCTCATCTCCGGATCGGCTTCCAGGAGATTGCGCGCAATGGTCGACTTGCCTGCGCCCGACGGCGAGGAAATAACGAGCATCAGCCCACGACGGGCGATCTTGATGGGCGAAGGGGTCGCCGGGTTCATACCTTACTCCAGATTCTGGACCTGTTCGCGGAACTGGTCGATGACGACCTTCAACTCGATGCCGGCCGCAGACACAGCGGCCGCGTTCGACTTGGAACAGATCGTATTTGATTCTCGGTTAAATTCCTGTGCGAGGAAATCGAGCTTGCGCCCGACCGGGCCGCCCTTCGACAGAAGCTCCCGGGCGGCAACGATGTGGGAGCCAAGCCGGTCGATCTCCTCGCGAAGATCTGCCTTGGTGGCGAGCAAAGCGACTTCGGCATGGAGCCGGTCCCGGTCGAGCGACGAGCCGTTGTCCATCACCAGAGCCACCTGCTGCGCCAGCCGGTCGGCAATCGCCGCGGCGCTACGTGACGGGTCGGCCTCGACCGTCGCCGTTAGCCGCTCGATCGTCTCGACCTGCGCCAGCAGGATCTGACAGAGCGCCGCGCCCTCGTCCTCTCGCATCTTGCGCAGATCGGCGAGCGCGCCCGCCAGCCCGGCCAGGATATCGGCGTCGAGCGCCGAGCGCTCTTCTTCGCTCTCCTCCGGCTCGCGGAAGTCGACGATGCCGCGGATCGAGAGAAGCGTGTCGAACCGGAGCGGCGCGGGATCGACGAGATCACCGAGCTGGCCGCGCAGGTTCAGCACCGCCGTCAAGGCTGCCTGGTTGACCACCGCCTCGACGGCCGCCTCGCCGCCACTGACGGAGAGGCCGATCTGAAGATTGCCGCGGGAAAAATACTCTGCTGCGAGCTTGCGCACCTCGGGCTCGAAGCGCTCGAGCCCCTGCGGCAGGCGCAGCCTGAGATCCAGGCCCTTGCCGTTGACGGAGCGCAGCTCCCAGGCCCAACGACGGCGGCCGCTGCTGCCTTCTCTCCGGGCAAAGCCGGTCATCGATTGGAGCGGCATCATCACCTCCGTTGCGGTTTCAGCAGAAGCAATAAGGCGACGGCGCGGCATCCCGCAAGGGATATCCGCGCCGTGATTCGTCCGTCCACAGTGCAAGCATCGCTAGGCGGCGCTGCCGCCCGCGAGAGCGCCGGCCTATTGCGGCTGCGTAGCTGCCGGTTCAGCAGTGCCGGCGTCAGACGCAGCCTTCGCCGCTTCGGCTGCCCGCTCCGCCTCAACCTTGCGCCAGCGGCGGACATTGGCATTGTGTTCGTCGAGCGTTTCGGCAAAGACGTGGCCGCCCGTGCCGTCGGCAACGAAGTAAAGCTCCGGCGTGCGTGACGGATTGGCGACCGCTTCCAGTGCTGCACGGCCAGGGTTGGCGATCGGCGTCGGCGGCAGGCCCTTGATGATATAGGTGTTGTACGGCGTCTGCTTGTCGATATCCGACTTCAGAATCGGCCGGTCCGCCGGCTTTCCGTCACCGCCGAAAATGCCATAGATGATCGTCGGGTCGGATTGCAGCCGCATGCCCTTGTCGAGCCGGTTGATGAAGACCGAAGCGACGCGCGGGCGCTCGTCGGCGCGGCCGGTTTCCTTCTCCACGATCGAGGCAAGCGTCACAAGTTCTTCCACCGTCGAAACCGGCAGATCGGGATCGCGCTTCTCCCAGATCTGGCCGACCAGGATCTTCTGGGCTGCGGCCATCTGCTGGACGATCTCGCCGCGCTTGGTGCCGCGCGTGAACTTGTAGGTGTCAGGCATCAGCGAGCCTTCGGCCGGCAGTTCCGACGGCAGATCGCCGACGAGCACCGGATCATCGGCGAGCCTGTGGAACATCTGCTTGACGGTCAGGCCTTCGGGCAGGGAAACGGAATAGAGGATCGACTTGCCCGACTTCAGGAGCTGCATGACCTCCTGCATCGACGAGCCTGCCTTGATCTCGTATTCGCCGGCCTTCAGCGTCTCGTTGTCGAGATAGGCTTCGGAGACGAAACGGAAAACACGCGCATCGGTGATGATGTTGCCGCGCTCAAGGCCGCTTGCGATCTCGCTCATGCCGGCGCCGCCGCGGACGATGAAGTTTTGGTTCGCCTGCAGCGGGCCCGGCTTTTCGTACTGGTGCATCGCATAATAGACCGTGCCGGCGGCGGCGAGCGCTGCAAACACGATGACGGTCATGACGAAGTTCAGGAAGATCACGACCTGGCTGCGTGCTTTGCGCGATCGTTTCGGCGGCTGCGGCACCTTTTCCGGACGCAGCGCTTCGTTTGCCGATTTCGGAATGATCGGTCCGTTGCTCGCGTTTTCACTGCGGCCGAATTGCGCCGCGCCGTTATCGTTTGAGTCGCTCACGATTATCCCGAACCCGAAATTCGCGGCCTCATTCTCTTCCTGCTTCCGGTGCGAATTTCGGACTGGACCGTGGCAGGCATAGGTCAAATTTATAGAACGGTGCCGCCCAGAAGGCCGGCGTCCGCAGTTACTCAAAAATCCGCGGCCGGTGCAATCTCACCGAAGAACCACAGAAATGTGTCGAATCACCGTCCGTTCAAGGGAACGCGGCGGACGACCGACACTTTAATCCGGAACCTCGGCCCGCGGCAAAAACCGGGCAAACCGTCGTTCCAGGCAATGGCTGAATGGCAATCTGACAGATATGCCTTGCGCGAACATCGCGGTCGGCGAGCGCCATCTTCCATGACGGCGCCTCCTCCCAACACATGCTTGTAGCGAGCAATACGGCAAAAGCTGGATCATCGCGCCGCCTTCTGCGGTCGGCGCAATGATTGGCTCAGGCGACGCTCCGGGCGCGCGATCAGGCGCCGGTGTAGCGACGCAGGACCAACGAAGCGTTGGTGCCGCCGAAACCGAAGGAATTCGAGAGCGCCACGTTGATTTCACGCTTGCGTGCGACATGCGGCACGAGGTCGATCTTCGTCTCGACCGATGGGTTGTCAAGGTTCAGCGTCGGTGGCGCGATGTTGTCGCGGATCGCCAGCGCCGAGAAGATCGCTTCCACCGCGCCGGCAGCGCCGAGCAGGTGGCCAATGGCCGACTTGGTCGAGGACATCGAGATCTTCGACGCGTGCTCGCCAACCAGACGCTCGACGGCGCCAAGCTCGATCGTGTCGGCCATGGTGGAGGTGCCGTGGGCGTTGATGTAGTCGATATCGGCAGCCGTCAGACCGGCGCGCTTCAGCGCCATCTGCATGCAGCGATAGGCACCGTCGCCGTCTTCCGACGGGGCAGTGATGTGGAAGGCATCGCCCGAAAGGCCGTAACCGACGACTTCCGCATAGATCTTGGCGCCGCGCGCCTTGGCATGCTCGAGCTCTTCGAGGATGACGACGCCGGCGCCCTCGCCCATGACGAAGCCGTCGCGGTCGATATCGTAGGGGCGCGAGGCCTTCTGCGGATCGTCGTTGTGCTGGGTCGACAGCGCCTTGCAGGCGGCAAAGCCGGCGAGCGAGATCCGGCAGATCGGCGATTCCGCGCCGCCGGCCACCATGACGTCGGCATCACCGAGCGCGATAAGACGGCTCGCGTCGCCGATCGCATGCGCGCCGGTCGAACAGGCGGTGACGACAGAGTGGTTGGGGCCGCGCAGCTTGTGGCGGATCGACACCTGGCCAGAGGCAAGGTTGATGAGGCGGCCAGGAATGAAGAACGGCGAGATGCGGCGGGGGCCCTTGTCGCGCAGCGTGTAGCCGCCTTCGACGATGCCCTCGAGGCCGCCGATGCCTGAACCGATCAGCACGCCGGTTGCGATCTGGTCTTCATCGCTCTCCGGCTTCCAGCCGGCATCGGAAAGCGCCATGTCGGCCGCAGCCATCGCGTAGACGATGAACGGATCGACCTTGCGCTGCTCCTTCGGCTCCATCCAGTCGTCGGCATTGAAGGTAGCATCGGTGCCGTCACCGAAGGGAATGCGGCAGGCAATCTTGGCAGGAAGGTCCTCGACCTCGAATTCGGTCACTTTGCGCGCGGCATTGTGCCCGGCAAGCAGGCGCGCCCACGTCGCCTCAGTTCCGCAACCCAAGGGAGATACCATGCCGGTACCGGTGATAACGACACGTCTCATAGTCCGCGACCCACCCTGACTTTTCCATTTCAGAGCCGGATCGGACCACGTGTAACGAACCCGATCCGGGCATCCATTTTAAGGTTCTTATTCACGATCAGAGGGAAATGCGGAAAACGCTTGCTGATCGAAATCCCCGCTCAGCGCGGGATAGCCCACTTCCCTGGGCTGAAACGGGCCGCTTTAGGCGGCCCGTCCACGGCCGAAGCCGCTTCAATATATTAGGCCTGGGCCTTTTCGATGAACTTGACGGCGTCGCCGACAGTCAGGATCGAGTCAGCAGCGTCGTCCGGGATTTCAACGCCGAATTCTTCTTCGAAAGCCATGACCAGTTCGACGGTGTCGAGCGAGTCCGCGCCGAGGTCGTCGATGAAGCTTGCGCCTTCGCTGACCTTTTCGGCGTCGACGCCAAGATGATCAATAACAATTTTCTTTACGCGTTCTGCGATATCGCTCATGTCGGAGTTCCTCGACCTTCGTTTCTGTAGGCGCCTATTCCGGCACCGGTACTCTTCTGTAAGCCTGATAGACCAAGACGGCCCACCCGGCAATCCATCCAACCGGAACTGCGGCAAACCCAAGGCAGCCAAGGCTGCCGGACGCCTGGCGGGACCGGTCGACTGCTAACAGTCATGGCCCGATTAACACGGTTTAACGCTGTCGCAAAGTCCGAAAATGCCTGTCATTCGCTTGCTCAACATTGAATTTCAGGCATTTGGCAGGCGGCATCCCGGGACGTTGAAGATCGCCCGCCGCACAATCTCGGCGGGCGGCCCATCCCGGAAACCGGATCAGATCATCGCCATGCCGCCATTGACGTGAATCGTCTGGCCGGTGACGTAACCAGCTTCATTAGAAGCGAGGTAAGCGACCGCCGAAGCGATTTCGGCGCCGGTGCCCATGCGCTTCATCGGGATCGCGCCCATGATCGCGTCCTTCTGCTTGTCATTGAGCTTGCCGGTCATCGCGCTTTCGATGAAGCCCGGAGCCACGCAGTTGACCGTGACGTTGCGCGTCGCGATTTCCTGGGCAAGCGACTTGGAGAAGCCGATCATGCCGGCCTTGGAGGCGCAGTAGTTCGCCTGGCCAGGGTTGCCGGTGACGCCGACAATGGAGGTGATGTTGACGATGCGGCCGAAACGGCGACGCATCATCGGATGGGTGAGTTCGCGCGTCAGGCGGAATACGGCCGTCAGGTTCACTTCGAGAACGGCATCCCAGTCCTCGTCGCTCATGCGCACGAAGAGGCCGTCCTTGGTGATGCCGGCATTGTTGACAAGGATGTCGACGCCACCGAGTTCGGCTTCAGCCTTTTCGCCGAGCGCCTTGACTTCGGCGCGGTCGGAAAGGTTTGCCGGGAAGAGCTGCACGCGATCGCCAAGTTCGTTGGCGAGCGCTTCGAGCTTTTCGACGCGGGTGCCGTGCAGGCCGACGATGGCGCCTTGAGCGTGCAACATGCGGGCGATTTCTTCGCCGATACCACCGGATGCGCCGGTAACGAGAGCCTTGCGGCCGGAAAGATCAAACATCTCTTTGATTCCTTATAACTGGAGCGCCTAGGCGCTCGCTCAGGCGAGCAAGGCGGCGAGTGCTGCGTCGATATCGGCGGGCGTATTGACGGCGATACCGGTGACGGTCTTGTCGATGCGGCGGGCAAGCCCGGTCAGGACCTTGCCGGAACCGAGTTCATAAAGCGTCGTGACGTTGTTGGCGGCGAACCACTCGACCGTCTCGCGCCAGCGGACCTGGCCGGTGACCTGCTCGACCAGCAGACGGGCGATCTCTTCGGCGTCGCTGACGGGCGCGGCAAGCACGTTGGCGATGACGGGCACCACCGGATTGCGCTTTTCGACCTTGGCCAGCGCCTCGCGCATCGCGTCGGCAGCTGGCGCCATCAGCGCAGAATGGAAGGGTGCCGAAACCGGCAGCATCAACGCGCGCTTGGCGCCCTTTTCGGAAGCGAGTGCCGCGGCCTTCTCGACGGCAGCCTTCTCGCCGGAGATCACCAGCTGGCCACCGCCATTGTCGTTGGCGATCTGGCAGGAACCGAGGGCGGAGGCTTCGCGGCAGACGGCTTCGACGTCCGCATGTTCGAGGCCGATGATCGCCGCCATCGCGCCCTTGCCGACGGGAACCGCCGCCTGCATGGCGTTGCCGCGGATGCGCAGCAGGCGCGCCGTGTCGGCAATGGAGAAAGTACCGGCGGCACAGAGCGCCGAGTATTCGCCGAGCGAATGGCCGGCGACGAAGGAAACCTTGGACTTGAGGTCGAGGCCCTTGGCTTCGAGCACGCGAATGACGGCCATCGATACGGCCATCAGCGCCGGCTGCGCGTTCGCCGTCAGCGTCAGCGTTTCCTCGGGGCCGTTCCACATGATCTCGGACAGTTTCTGGCCGAGTGCCTCATCGACTTCGGCAAAGACGGCTGCTGCTTCCGGAAAAGCGTCGGCCAGATCCTTGCCCATGCCGACAGCCTGGCTGCCCTGGCCTGGAAACGTGAATGCAATGCTCATGGGATCGTCCCTTCCCTAGATCACTAGGATTTCGGGTCGGCGCGACACGAAATCCTAGTGATCGGTTCTTATGAGTTAGAGCGGGATGCAGGCAGAAACCATACATCTCCGGTTTCCTCTCCATTCACATTCCTTACCGACGAGTCAAGCTTGGAGGCCGGCAGGGACGCGGCCGACAGGCCCTTTTGCCCTTGATCTTCAACAATCAAGGCGTAAGTTTGCCGCCCGATGTCGCTCTGCCCTTTCCCCAACCACCGGGGCTGAGGCGACCGCTCCATTCCCGGTGCCGGCGCCCCTTCCCTCCCCAGGTCGGCGCTCGCCCTTCACAAGGATACTTATCTAGATGCGCTACAACACGCTTGGCCGCACCGGCATCAAGGTTTCGGAAATCTGCCTGGGCACCATGACCTGGGGCTCGCAGAACTCCATCGCCGAGGCGCATGAGCAACTGGATTACGCCTTCGACAAGGGCGTCAACTTCATCGACACCGCCGAACTCTACCCGACCACCCCGCTGTCGCCGGAGACCTACGGTGACACGGAACGCTTCATCGGCGAATGGCTGGCCAAGCGCGGCCGGCGGGATGACGTCGTTGTCGCGACCAAGGTTGCCGGTCCCGGCCGCCCCTATATCCGCAATGGCAACCCGACGACACCCGAAGGCATCGATCAGGCGATCGACGCCAGCCTCAAGCGGCTGAAGACCGACTATGTCGACCTCTATCAGCTTCATTGGCCGAACCGCGGCCACTATCATTTCCGCAATGCCTGGTCCTACGACCCGTCCAAGCAGGACAAGGACCACGTCGCGAGCGACCTCCGGGCGATCCTCGACAAGCTTGGCGACCTCGTTAAGGCCGGCAAGGTGCTCGCTATCGGCCTTTCCAACGAAACGGCGTGGGGCACGATGAAGTTCATCGACATGGCGGAGCGTCATGGCCTGCCGCGAGTCGCTTCGATCCAGAACGAGTACAACCTGCTTTACCGCACCTACGACCTCGACCTCGCGGAACTGTCCCACCATGAGGACGTAGGCCTGCTCGCCTATTCGCCGCTCGCCGCCGGCCTTTTGAGCGGCAAGTATCTCGACGGCGCGAAGCCGAAGGGCTCGCGTCTCTCGATCAACGGCGATCTCGGCGGCCGCTTCACGCCGCACCAGGAACCGGCCGTCGAAGGCTATGTCAAACTGGCGCGCGAGCACGGCCTCGATCCGGCGCAGATGGCCATCGCCTTCTGCCTGGCGCGGCCGTTCATGGCTTCCGTCATCATCGGCGCGACCTCGATGGAGCAGTTGAAGACCAACCTTGGCGCCATCGACCTTACGCTGTCGCAGGACGTCGTAAACGGGATCCGGCGGCTGCACCGGATCTATCCGATGCCGATCTGAGTGTGAGAGCAGATCGCCGATGCCGGTGCCTCAGACGAAAGCGGAACTGCTTGAGGCGATCGACCTCCAGTTCGCCAGGCTGATGCGCGAGTTGGAACGGGTTCCTGGCCAGCGCTACCGCGAACCTTCGATCGAGGGCCACGCCAAGGGCACCGTGATGAGCGTCGGCGATCTCGTCGCCTACCTCATCGGCTGGGGCGAACTGGTGATCAAATGGATCGATCGCGATCAGCGCGGCGAGCCCGTCGACTTCCCCGAGACGGGCTACAAATGGAACGAACTCGGACGGCTGGCGCAGAAATTCTATGCGGACTTCCGCGCTCTTTCGCCAGGCGAGCTTGTCGCCAGGCTGAAGCAGAGCAAGGAGGCGATCGAAGCACGGATCAGGGATCGCGACGAGCAGGCGCTCTACGGGCGGCCGTGGTACGGAAAATTCACGCTCGGACGCATGATCCAGTTCAACACGTCCTCTCCTTATGCCAATGCCCACGGCCGGCTGCGCAAACGGAAGAAGGCAAACGGGCCGACGTAAAAAGCGGAAAAGATACGGCAAGCCTTGCCTTCCGCGGAAAAATGCGTATAAGCGCGCTGTTCGAAATGCCCGGTCTTCTGGCTGGTGGCTGAACGGAGGGCCGGCTTCCTCGAGGGGAGCCGTTAGGATTGCACGTCTTTCCGGCCTCCCGTGTCTCCGCTCTCGACCGTCTCGATACAACACTTTCTTGCCGGCTGCCTGCAGCCACTAAGAACAGTCGTTGAGGCTTAGCCGCCGAGGTCCGGGCTGATTAACGCAAGAAAGGCAAGCCACAATGGCTCTTTATGAACACGTATTCCTGGCCCGCCAGGACATCACGCCGCAGCAGGTCGACGGCCTCGTCGAGCAGTACAAGGGCGTGCTCGAAGCAAACGGCGGTAAGGTCGGTCGCGTCGAGAACTGGGGCCTGAAGTCCCTCACCTACCGCATCAAGAAGAACCGCAAGGCTCACTACGTTCTTATGGACATCGACGCTCCGGCAGCGGCTGTTCACGAAATCGAGCGCCAGATGCGCATCAACGAAGACATCCTGCGCTACATGACGATCGCCGTCGAAAAGCACGAGGAAGGCGCATCGGCCATGATGCAGAAGCGCGACCGTGACGACCGTCCGCGCCGCGATGGCGACCGTCCGGAGCGTGGCTTCGGCGACCGTGGTCCGCGTCCGGACCGTGGCGACCGCGAAGACCGCCCGCGCCGCCCGCGCGAAGACCGCGCGTAATCAAGAAACTTTAGGAGATTAAGACAATGGCTGAAGTTTCTTCCGCTCCGGTTCGTCGCCCGTTCCACCGTCGCCGCAAGACCTGCCCCTTCTCGGGCGCAAACGCTCCGCGGATCGACTACAAGGACATCCGTCTTCTGCAGCGCTACATTTCCGAGCGCGGCAAGATCGTTCCTTCCCGCATCACGGCCGTTTCCCAGAAGAAGCAGCGCGAACTCGCCCAGGCGATCAAGCGTGCACGCTTCCTCGGCCTGCTGCCCTACGTCGTTTCCTAAGAACGGCTGACCTTCCGTCAGTCTTCTGACTCGACGGAACCCGACGTGTTGGGAGAGGCGCTCCCCTAAGGTGAGCGCCTCTTTCACTCCCTTCCGCGATGGGCGCGGATCGGAACCGGCGCGATGCGCCAAAATCCCATGCTGGGGACAAGGCTTCGGCCATCCCCTAACTGCACGAAGCAGGACAGCGAACGTGACGAATGTGAACAGGACATCGCTGCTGACCGGCGTTCTCGCCGGCTTTACCGCCGCCCTCTTGTCGATGGGCGCGAATACGCAGTCGTCTCTTGCGATCGTCCTTTACGCCGCCTCGGCCCTTCCGATCCTGATTGCCGGCCTCGGCTGGGGCAATGCTGCCGCGATCACCGCGATCGTCACGGCCGGCGCCACCGGTGCCGTTCTCGTTTCGCCCTATTTCTCGCTGCTGATCCTCGTCGTCACGCTGATCCCGGCCGGTTGGCTGAGCCACCTCGCCAATCTCGCCCGCCCGGCGTCCGAACTCGGCGGCCCGGACGAGGCGCTCGCCTGGTATCCGCTTTCCGATATCCTCAGCCATCTCGCTGGTCTGGTGACCGTCGGCATGATCATCGTCGGCGTCATCGTCGGCTATGGCGCCGATATCTCCGATCGCATGGTCGATATCGTCATTCAGGCGGTGAAGGCCCAGGACAGCGCCTATAACCCCGATGCAGCCGCCATCGCCCAGATCAAGTCGCTCTTCACCCTCGCCTTGCCGCTCGTCCAGGGCGCGATCTGGGTGCTGATGCTGTTTACCGCCTACTACCTTGCCACCCGCATCGTGCAGATGTCCGGCCGGTCGTTGCGCCCGCGCGAGGATATTCCTTCGACGCTGCGCATGCACCGCAACGCGATCTTCATCTTTCTCGGCGGCCTGGTCCTCACCTTCCTCGGCGGCGCACCCGCAACGATCGGCGCGCTGATCTGCGGAACCTTCGGCGCGGGCTTCCTGCTTGCCGGTTTCGCCTCCTTCCATTTCCGCACGCGCGGCAAGTCCTGGCGGCTTCCCGTGCTGTGGATCGCATACCTGTCGGTGCTCGTGTTCACGATCCCGGCATTCTTCTTCCTCCTGTCCGGCCTGATCGATACGCGACGCACCATCGCGGTCACGCCGGTTGGAAAAAACTGACCAACGAACTGGAACTCTGAAAGGAAACCAACATGGAAGTCATTCTTCTCGAACGTATCGCCAAGCTCGGCCAGATGGGCGAAACCGTAAAGGTTCGCGACGGCTTTGCCCGTAACTACCTCCTGCCGCTCGGCAAGGCGCTGCGCGCCAACGCCGCCAACAAGGCCCGTTTCGAAGCTGAGCGTTCGACGCTCGAAGCTCGTAACCTCGAGCGCAAGTCGGAAGCCCAGGCTGTTGCCGAGAAGCTCGACGGCAAGTCGTTCATCATCGTTCGCTCGGCTGGCGAAACCGGCCAGCTTTACGGTTCGGTTGCTGCCCGCGACATCATCGAAGTGCTCGCTGCCGAAGGCTTCAACGTCGGCCGCAACCAGGTCGACCTCAACCAGCCGATCAAGTCGATCGGCCTGCACAAGGTCACGCTGCACCTGCACTCGGAAGTCGAGATCTCGGTTGAAGTCAACGTTGCCCGTTCGGCCGAAGAAGCCGGTCGCCAGGCCAAGGGCGAAAGCCTGACCTCGGCCGACGCCATCTACGGCGTTGACGAAGACGCCCTGAAGCCGGAAGACTTCTTCAACCCGGAAGCCGAATTCGAAGGCGAAGAAGAATAAGCCTTAAAGGCCATTCGACATGCGAAAGCCCGGATCATCGATCCGGGCTTTTTTCTTGGCCGCTGCACGGCCCACTCTGGCAATGACCTCCGAGAAGTCCAGCCCCTTATCCGTGAGCGGCAACGGGCGTGCCGCCCTTGTTGGCCTGGTCCGGTGCAACACGCACCGGCGCATCCTTGTCGACGCGCACGACGACCGAGAGACCGGGTGAGAGCATTTCCGCCAGCGGCTGGCCGGGATCGACGGCGATGCGCACGCCGACGCGCTGGGCCACCTTGGTGAAGTTGCCGGTGGCGTTGTCCGGACGGATGATGCTGAACTCCGAACCGGCGGCGGGCGAGAACCGCTCGATATGCCCCGTCAGTTCGTTCCTCTGCAGGGCGTCGACCGCGATGGTGACGGGTTGGCCCGCCTTCATGCCATCAAGCTGCGTCTCCTTGAAATTGGCGACCACCCAGACGTCGTTCGGAACCAGCGCCAGGAGTTGCGAGCCGGCCGTCACATATTGACCGATGCGCGCGCCGATCTCGCCGAGCCGGCCGTCACGCGGCGCGACGATGCGCGTGTTGTCGAGATCGATACGTGCGAGTTCGACGGCCGCTTCCGCCCCGCTCACCGCGGCCTGCAGTCCGGAACGCGCGCCGAGCGTCGTCGCCAGTGCCTGCTTCGAGACTTCCAGCCCAGCTTCTGCCTGGCTCACGGCAGCGTCGGCCTGCTCGAAGCCCGCACGCGCCTGATCGGCGTCGCTGCGGGTCGAAACACCCATTTCCGCAAGCGGGCGAATGCGGTCCCAGGTCGCACGCGCCCGGTTGAAGGCGGCCTTGGCGCTGTCGATCTGCGCCTGGCTTGCGGCGATACCAGCCTTGGCCGAAAGCTCCTGCTGGAAGGAATTGGCAAGGGCTGCCTTCTGACCGGCAAGCGTGGCTTCCGCCTGCGCCACCTTCTGCGCATAGATGCGGTCGTCGATCTTCACCAGCAGTTGCCCGGCCTTGACCGTCTCGTAGTCGTGCACCGGAACATCGGCGACATAGCCCGCAAGCTGTGGGCTCATGATCGTGACAAAGCCACGCACATAGGCGTTCTCGGTCGATTCGACCGAACTGTGGAACGGCGGCAGCCGCCAGGCGTAGAGCACGAGGGCGATACCGGCGATGCCGGCGAGAAGAACGATGATGCTCGTGGGCGAGCGCAGGGATTTCAACATGGTCGTCAACTCTGTCAATCAGGTGGCCGGCATCGGCGCAGGCGCGGACAATCTCTGCCTGAGCCAGTTGTAGAAGATGTGCAGCAGTAGCCCGGCGAGCGCGAAGAGCGCGACCGCCGAAGCCAGCAGGAAGGCGTCGTTGTAGGCGAGGATGTAAGCTTCGCGGGTCACCTGCTGTGACAACAGCACGGTGCCCTCGCCGCCGAGCAGGGTCTTGTCGCCCATCACCTTGGCGTAGGCGGCGGAAAGCTGGTTGACGCGCTGGGCAACCAGCGGGTTCGAGAGCACGATCTGTTCGGCGAGAATGTTGGAGTGAAACTTTTCGCGGATCGTGACGAAGGTGCCGAAGGCGGCAGAGCCGATCAGGCTGCCGATGCTCTGGGTGAAGAGGAAGATCACGATGAAGCTCAGGATATAGCTCGGCCCCTTGGCGAGCGCCGCCTTGAAGCCGCGTGCCATGGCCGGCGGCAGGAAGAGCGCCGTGCCAGACGCAATCATCGCCTGGCTCAGATACATCTGCTCCGGCCGCGTGAGGCTGGTCGCCTGGCTATCCATATAGGCGCCGGTCGCCAGAAGGCCGAGCGCCAGGATATGCACGCGCTCCGCATGCTGAGGGTTCATCAGCGCGGCGCAAAGCAGGCCGCCACCGATCGCCGCGGCAAGGATGATCCAATAGAGGGTCGCGACCTGCTCGAACTGGAGACCGAGCTGCTGGTAGAAGTTCGCCGCGACCGTCGATTGTTCGGAGGCCACCAGGCGGAAAATGAGGAGAACGGCGGCAAAGTGCACGATCTCCTTGGAGGCGATCCAGCGCACGTCGATCAACGGTACCGGGCGATGGAGCTCGATCAGCACCGCGGTCGTCAGTGTCGTGATCGAGACGACCAGCAGGACACCGAGCCATGGCGCCTCGAACCACCAGTAGAGGCGCCCCATGGTCAGGACCACGGCGAGGCAGCCGAAGGCGACGGCGACAAGCAGGTAGCTCAGGATATCCATGCGCTGGATGACCTTCGCATGCGGGACCGGCGTCAGCGGCAGCAGGTAGATGATCGGCAGCGCGATCAGCGCCAGCGCCATTTCCAGCGTGTAGAGCGCGTGCCACTGGCCGTATTCGATCAAGGTCGGCGAGATCAGGCGGGTGACCGGCGCGGAAATCGTCGTGCAGGTGAGCGCCAACGCCAGACCGACCGTCAGCTTGCGCGCCGGCGGAAAGGCTTCGAGCATGTAGAGAAAACCGAGCGTCGACATCGGTGCGGCGGCAATGCCGCTGATGAAGCGCACGACGATCGCCGAATGCAGATCGGAAACGAAGACGTTCATCAGCGAGACGACGACGAAGCCGGCGATGCTGATTTCGGCAAAACGGCGCAGCCCGTACTGGGCGCGGATCTTCACCAGCGCAATCGACAGGCTGACATTCGGCGCCATGTAGGCCGCCGAGAGCCAGCCGGCCTCGATGGCGGTCGCCGAAAGCGAGCCCTGGACCTGCGTGAGGTTGGCGAGCGCCAGGTTCATGCCGAGCCCCTGCGTCAGGAACAAAAGCACGGAGCCCAGGACATAGACCGCCGAAAGCAACAGGCCTTTCTCGACCGGGGCCGGTACGGGCGCTGGCGCCGGTTCTGGCGCAATCGCGGTTTCCCCGCGTTGATCCTCGTCGATGGTCTCCGCAGCCTCAAGCTCGATGGCGAGGCGATTGTCGTTTGCGGCGGCCGTCGCGCCTGCACCCATCGCCGTCACTCCCGCGCCAGCGACTGGACATTGTCGGCGATCGCCCGGATTACCCGCTTCGTCACCGCAAGCTCGGCTGCGTCGATGCCTTGCAGCACTTCCGCGCGGATCTCATCGGCAAGCCTGAGGATCTCGTCGGCGACCGTGCGGCCGAGTTCGGTCATATGGATCTGCTTGGCGCGGCGGTCGGAGACCTCCACCCGCCGCTCGATGAAGCCCTGCTTCTCCATGCCGTCGAGCAGGCGCACCAGGGTCGGGGTCTCGATGTCGAGCTCGTCGGCGAGCTCCCGCTGGTTCAGGCCGTCCTTCTTCGTCAGGGCAAAGAGCGCGCGGGCGCGCGAAAGCGTCAGCCCCCTCTCCTTCACCCGCGCATCGAACACGGCGCGCAGCTTGCGATTGACCAGCGACAAGGCATCGAACAGTTCGCGGTTCACGGTTGGCTGATACATTGGTATCTTTTCCATATTACTAGCATGCTAATTATATTGCCTCTATCTAATCCAAATGCGGTGGATTTTCAAGATGCGGATTTGAGGCAGAGGAGGGCGGCGTTACACTTCGGCTTGTCGGGAAGGTTCGGGTGATTCGCGGCGTCAACGACCAAATTTGTGACGACGGCATAATCCGCACATTTGCGAACCCCCGCCTGTGGATCAGTCGAACAACGGGAACAGCGCCGGATGCGGTGACGTCGCTCTGCGACTGTGTCCCTCGTGCACTTGACCCGGCCCGCGCTTAGACGCAAACCGGTGCCACACCAGACAGAGGCAGAGATAATCGAATGAACGAAGCGTCGCGAAAGCTATCCCCTATCGGCAAGGATCAGGCGGACCAGCACTACCGCGAGGCCCCGAACAACCTCGAGGCCGAGCAGGCGCTGCTTGGCGCGATCCTCGTCAACAACGACGCCTACTACCGCGTCTCGGACTTCCTGAAGCCCGTGCATCTGCACGAGCCGCTGCACCGCAAGATCTACGAAGTCGCCGGCGACATCATCCGCATGGGCAAGATGGCGAACCCGGTCACCATCAAGACCTTCCTCAAGGCCGACGAGAAGGTCGGCGACGTCACCGTCGCGACCTATCTTGCGCGCCTCGCCGGCGCCGCCGTCTCGATCATCAACGCGGAAGACTATGGCCGGGCGATCTATGACCTGGCGCTTCGCCGTTCGCTGATCACCATCGGCGAGGACATGGTCAACATCGCCTATGACGCGCCGCTCGACATGCCGCCGCAGGGCCAGATCGAAGATGCCGAGCGCCGTCTGTTCGAACTGGCCGAGACCGGCCGCTACGACGGCGGCTTCCAGTCGTTCAACGACGCCGTGGCGCTCGCCATCGACATGGCCGGCCAGGCCTTCGAGCGCGACGGCAGCCTTTCGGGCATTTCAACCGGCATCCTGTCGCTGGATGGCCGGATGGGCGGCCTGCAGCGCTCCGACTTGATCGTGCTCGCCGGACGTCCCGGCATGGGCAAGACCTCGCTTGCCACCAACATCGCCTACAACATTGCTGCGGCCTATGAGCCGGAAGTCCAGGCTGACGGTTCGTTCAAGGCCAAGAACGGCGGCGTCGTCGGCTTCTACTCGCTCGAAATGTCGTCCGAACAGCTCGCCACCCGTATCATCTCCGAGCAGACCGAAGTCTCCTCGTCGAAGATCCGCCGCGGTGACATCTCCGAGGCCGATTTCGAAAAGCTCGTCGCCTGCTCGCAGATGATGCAGAAGGTGCCGCTCTATATCGACCAGACCGGTGGTATCTCGATCGCTCAGCTTTCCGCCCGCGCGCGCCGCCTGAAGCGCCAGCGTGGCCTCGACTGCCTGGTGGTGGACTACATTCAGCTCATGACCGGTTCGGGCAAATCCAGCGACAACCGCGTGCAGGAAATCACCCAGATCACCACCGGCCTCAAGGCACTCGGCAAGGAGCTGAACGTTCCGATCATCGCGCTCTCGCAGCTCTCCCGTGGCGTCGAAAGCCGCGAAGACAAGCGTCCGCAGCTCTCCGACCTTCGTGAATCGGGCTCGATCGAGCAGGACGCCGACGTCGTGCTCTTCGTGTTCCGTGAGGAATACTACGTGAAGAACCTGGAGCCGCGCGACGAGTTCGATCCGAAGTACGAAGAGTGGAAGATGAAGATGGAGCAGGTGAAGGGCACGGCCGACGTGATCATCGCCAAGCAGCGTCACGGACCGACCGGTACCGTGAAGCTCGCCTTCCAGTCGGAATTCACACGCTTCACCGATCTCGCCGACCCATCCTTCACCCAGTACGAGGAACACTAGACTGCTTCATTGTTTCATCGAAACAGTGAAGCGCCATCACTTTGAAAGAACGCAATTCCGGACGGAAACCGTTTCACACTTTTCCTGGAATTGCTCTTAAGTTCCGTGGGGGCGGCCGGAGCGGGCTGGGAAAAATGTTTGCGGTTTCCCAGCCCGCTCTCATTTTCAAAGGCATGTGGTTTTCTCGCCGAAGCGCACCTCGCACTCCGGCACAAACTCTCAGAACACGAGGCGAAGCAACGCCACCGAGACGACGCCGACGGCGACCGACACCAGGAGCGGCAGTCGCATGGCGGCCACCGCCGTCGCGGCAGCGGCGATCGTTTCCGCCGGACCGGTCACGAAGGCAGTCGGCGCGATGACCGCCATCAGCACGGCCGGCGGGATCGCCTCCAGCGCGCGCTTCTGGTTTTCCCCGATCGTCACATAGCGGATCAGTACGAGGCCGCCGATGCGAGTCGCGATCGTCGCAACCGCCATGGCAAGGATTGCGAGCAGCGTATTGAGATCGACGGTCATGCATGGGCCTCCTTGCGGGCGCCGGAGAGAAGTGCCACCACGACGCCGGCCGCAGCCCCGGCAGCGATGTACCAGACCCCCGGCAGCAATTGATGCGTCAGGACCGCGGCGAGCGCGCTTGCAGCCAGAACGGCCCCGGTCTCGCGCCCCTTCCAGAAGCCCATGACCAGCACGATGAAGACGGCGGGGAACGCAAAATCGAGGCCCGTAACCTTCGGATCGCCCAGGAAGGCACCGAGCAGCGCGCCCCCAAGGCTCGTCAACACCCAAAGGCAATAGAACGGCACCGCAAGGCCCGCATACCAGGCAGGCGTCAGCTTGCCGTTGCTCGCGCGCATCTCGGCCATGGCCCAGATCTCGTCGGCCAGAAGCAGCATCGACACATAGCGCGCCGGCCCGGAGAAACTGTCGAGCTTGCCGCCGATCGAAGCGCTCATCAGCACATGGCGAATGTTGACGAGCAGGGCCGAAAAGCCAAGTGCTGCCCAGGACGCCGGATGCGTCCAGATATCCATGGCGACGAACTGCGATCCGCCGGCAAAGACCAGCGCGCTCATCAGCGCCACCTCGGCCGGCGTGAGCCCCTTGCTCGCAGCCACCGCGCCGAACACGAGGCCCACCGGCATAACCGCAACGATCAGCGGCGTCATGGCGACTGCCGCGGCCCGAAATTCCTGAAACGCACTTCTTTCCTGCAACGTCCACGTCTCCATTCGCGCGATGCGCCGCCTTTCCACGCAGGCGCGCCGTCGCAATCACCCGCGTGTTCTAGGTCTCGGGTTGAGGATCGTCTTGAACGAAAGTGATCAGCCGGCGCGGAAGGCCCCGGGGGTGACGCCGGTGCGCGCCTTGAAATGACGGCTGAAATGCGCCTGGTCGGCAAAGCCGCATTGATAGGCCGCGTCCACCGCCGACCAGCCGTGCCGCAGCAACGTCTTTGCCGCCCGCACGCGCTTGTCGGTCAGGTACGCGTGCGGCGTGATGTGGAACTCCTTGCGGAACGCGCGGATGAGGTGGGCGCGGCTGAGGCCGGCGACTTTCGCCAGTTCCTCGAGCCCGACATCCTCGGCATAGTTTTCCGCCAGGAAGTCGCGCGCCCGGTGCACCGCCGATTGCTCCCGCGTTTCGATCGGCGTGATGATCGTGCTGCCATGGCGCTCGAACATCGTGGCGAGAACGCTGAACATGCTCTCTTCCGCCTCGAGGGTGCCGCCGTTCAGTTCGAGCATGCGGTGCGCGTGATGAAAGGCAATCGCCAGATCCGGCGCCTGCAGCACGCGCCTGGAAAAGGACGGCGTGCCCTTGAAGGCGCGGCCGGTCACGTCCTCGATGATGTTCACCAGAAGCTCGGCGCTCGGGTAAACCATGCGATAACGGTAACCGCTGCCACCGGGATGGCCGTCGTGGATCTCGTCGGGGTTGATGAGATAGAAAAAACCCGGGCCTGCTTCCGAGCGCTCGCCCTTGATCTTGCTAATCTGCGAACCGGCCTCGATGGCGCCGATGCTGAAAGTCTCGTGCGCATGCGGCGCGAATTCGTGGGTGATGAAGGTCGCCGTCAGACATTCCATGCCCATGAAACGGGGATCCCGCCAGAAGCGCGTGCGCTCGGCGCCCTCAATCGGCGTGTCATCGATGGCCTGCTGCTGCGAAATCGTCTGCATGGGGAGAGAATAGTGATGCTACGCGCCCGCGTCTTGCACAAAAGTGCTCGTTCAAAACCGAGGCGCTTTCAATCGGTGCGACAGGCCGGCATTTGCGACAGTGGGCGCTAGGCTGTATTGCTCTTGGATCGTCCACGGCAGAGTACCCGGCATGCTCCCTCCAGAATTTCTCGCCGCCTCCAACCGGCTCACCATCGACCTCGGCGCCCTCACCGACAACTGGCGCGCGATGAATGCCCGCTCGGGCAAGGCGCGGGCGGCGGCAGTGCTCAAAGCGGACGCCTATGGACTCGGGATCGATCAGGCAGCCACTGCCCTCTATGCCGCCGGCGCGCGCGACTTCTTCGTTGCCAATGCCGAGGAAGGTGCCGATCTCCGCCCCCTGGTTCCGGACGGCCGCATCTACATTCTCGCCGGCATGTGGCCCGGCAACGAGGCGCTTTTCTTCGACAATGACCTGGTGCCGGTCATCAATTCGGACGAGCAGCTGGCCGTGTTCATGGCCGCACTCTCCGAACGGGGCGACCACCCTTGCGTGCTGCATGTCGATACCGGCATGAACCGGCTCGGCCTTACGGTCGAGCTGGCCGTTGCGCTTGCGACAGACCCGGCGCGGCCGGCGAGCTTTTCGCCGGTGCTGATCATGAGCCACCTCGTCTGCGCCGACGATCCCGAACACCGGCTGAACGGCATTCAGCTCCGGCGCTTCCACGAAGCGACCGCCGCCTATGAAGGCGTCGATGCGAGCCTTGCCAACTCCGGCGGCGTTTTCCTCGGGCCCGACTATCACTTCGACCTGACCCGGCCGGGCATCGCCGTTTATGGCGGCGAGGCGGTGAACGACGTCCCCAACCCGATGAAACCGGTGGTGACCGCCGAGGCACGGATCATCCAGGTTCGCGATGTGGCCGCCGGCGGCACAGCGAGCTATGGCGCATCCGCCCGCTTCGACCGCGACAGCCGTATCGCGACCGTCGCAGTCGGCTATGCCGATGGATACCACCGCTCGGTCTCCGGCGGCGGCGTCACCCTCAGGCAGGCAACGCCATCAGGGGCCTTCGGCTTCCTGCATGGCCGGAAAGTGCCGCATGTCGGCCGCGTCACCATGGATCTCAGCCTTTTCGACGTCACCGACCTTCCCACGGGTACTGTGCGGCCGGGCGATTACATCGAGCTCTTCGGGCGGCACGTCGCCATAGACGATGTCGCGCGCGCCGGCGGTACGATCGGCTACGAGATGCTGACCAGCCTCGGACATCGCTATGCCAGGCACTATGTCGGCGGCGCGTGACGCCGTCCTTCATATCATTTTTCAGTCATTCCCACTGAAATTCACCTTTTGTTCCGCGTTTCGCGGCATTATGTGACGATACAAGTGATTCTTTTCCGCCGACGCCCGATCGCGACGTCGGCGGTCTCACATTCCGAAAGTCGATGCCGATGGCGAAAGCGCGTACCCAATTCATCTGCCAGAACTGCGGCACGGTCCACACCCGCTGGGTGGGCAAGTGCGAAGGCTGCGGCGAGTGGAACACGATCATCGAGGACAATCCGACGGCAGGCATCGGTGGCGGTCCGTCGCGGGCGCCGAAGAAGGGACGCCCGGTGGCGCTCACCACGCTCTCGGGCGAGATCGAAGACGCGCCACGCATCCAGACAGGCATCTCGGAACTCGACCGGGTGACCGGCGGCGGCTTCGTGCGCGGCTCGGCGCTGCTCGTCGGCGGTGATCCCGGCATCGGCAAGTCGACCGTGCTGATGCAGGCGGCGGCCGCGCTCTCGCGCCGCAACCACCGCGTCATCTATGTCTCGGGCGAAGAGGCCGTGGCGCAGGTGCGCCTTCGCGCCCAGCGGCTTGGCGCTGCCGACAGCGACGTGCTGCTCGCCGCCGAGACCAACGTCGAGGACATTCTGGCAACGCTGTCGGAAGGCAAGCGCCCGGATCTGGTGATCATCGATTCGATCCAGACGCTCTGGAGCGACATCGTCGATTCGGCGCCGGGCACGGTGACCCAGGTTCGCACCGGCGTTCAGGCAATGATCCGCTTTGCCAAACAGACGGGGACCGCCGTCGTGCTCGTCGGCCACGTCACCAAGGAAGGCCAGATCGCCGGTCCGCGCGTCGTCGAGCACATGGTCGATGCCGTGCTCTATTTCGAAGGCGACCGCGGCCATCACTACCGCATCCTGCGCACCGTCAAGAACCGCTTCGGCCCGACCGACGAGATCGGCGTGTTCGAGATGTCGGACAAGGGCCTGCGCGAGGTTGCCAACCCGTCGGAACTCTTCCTCGGCGAACGCAACGAGAAATCGCCAGGCGCCGCCGTCTTTGCCGGCATGGAAGGCACCCGGCCCGTCCTCGTCGAAGTGCAGGCGCTGGTCGCGCCGACCTCGCTCGGCACGCCGAGACGCGCGATCGTCGGCTGGGATTCCGCGCGGCTCTCGATGATCCTCGCCGTGCTCGAAGCCCATTGCGGCGTGCGGCTCGGCCAGCACGACGTCTATCTCAACATCGCCGGCGGTTACCGCATTTCCGAGCCGGCAGCAGACCTGGCTGTGGCTTCCGCACTGGTTTCATCGCTTGCCGGGCTTGCCCTTCCGGCGGATTGCGTCTATTTCGGCGAAGTCAGCTTGTCGGGTGCCATCCGGCCGGTTGCGCATACCGCACAACGCCTTAAGGAAGCCGAGAAGCTCGGGTTCTCGCAGGCGGTCCTGCCGTCCGCTTCGACCGAACTGCCGAAAAACGGCAATGGCCGCTGGAGCGAGATGGAAAGCCTGCCCGATCTGGTGGCGCGCATCGCGGGGTCGCGAAACGCACTGAGACCGGCGGAGGACGAAGACTGAAAATGCGGATGTCGCAGGCCGCCCTTTAAGGGCCGCAAACAGGCTGAAAATGCCCTGAACTCAGGGCCGATGGCGGATAGGCTTGAGGAGACCCGGACGAACCGGGTCCGGAGTAAGGACAAAATGCCCATTACAATTCTCGACGGTATCGTTCTCGGCGTCGCCCTGTTTTCCGCAATCCTGGCCATGGTTCGAGGCTTCTCGCGCGAGGTGCTCTCGGTCGCGAGTTGGGTGGGTGCGGCAGCTGCCGCCTACTTCCTCTACCCGCATCTCCTGCCCTATGCGAAGCAGTACACCAACAGCGACACGGTCGCGATGATCGGATCGGCAGCGGTGATCTTCCTGATCGCGCTGATCATCATCTCCTTCATCACCATGCGGATCGCCGATTTCATCATCGACAGCCGCATCGGCGCGCTCGACCGCACGCTCGGCTTCCTGTTCGGCGCCGCCCGCGGCATCCTGCTGGTCGTCGTCGCCATGCTGTTCTTCAACTGGCTCGTCGCTCCGCAGCAGCAGCCGACCTGGGTTACCCAGGCCAAATCGAAGCCGCTGCTCGACAATCTGGGCAACAAGCTGATCGCGCTGCTGCCCGAGGAAGCCGACGCCACCATTCTCGATCGTCTGCGCGGCAAGGACACGACCGGCGAAGGCGAAGGCGAAGCGCCGGCAACGACGCCCGGCCAGGCACCTGCGACGACGCCGGACCAGGCGCCCGCCGACGACGCCCCGGCCACCAACGGCTGAGACAGGAACGATTTGCCGACAAAGCCCGCCCCGCGGGCTTTGTCCTTTTGGGGAATAACGCTTGCAGCCGTTTTCAGCTAAGATTGCTTGAAGACGGCGGGCCTGATCACGATATGCGCACCGGTACGGAGCAAAGGCGACTGTGATGACCGATAGATCCATCGAAATCCACGATGAACTCGAAGGCGACGAACTGCACGAAGAGTGCGGCGTCTTCGGCATACTGGGGCACTCGGATGCGGCGGCGCTGACAGCGCTCGGCCTGCACGCGCTCCAGCATCGCGGTCAGGAAGCCGCCGGCATCGTCACCTTCGACGGCAAGCAGTTCTGCACCGAAAAACGCATGGGCCTCGTCGGCGACCACTACACGGATCCCGCGACGCTCGCGAAACTGCCCGGCTTCATGTCGATCGGCCACACCCGCTATTCGACGACAGGCGAAGTGGCGCTGCGCAACGTGCAGCCGCTCTTTGCCGAACTCGAAGTCGGCGGCATCGCCGTCGCCCACAACGGCAACTTCACCAACGGCCTCACGCTTCGCCGGCAACTGATCGCCGACGGCGCCATCTGTCAGTCGACCTCGGATACCGAAGTCGTGCTGCACCTGATCGCTCGCTCGAAGCAGACCTCCTCCTCCGACCGCTTCATCGACGCCATCCGCCAGATGGAAGGCGGGTATTCGATGCTGGCGATGACCCGCACGAAGCTGATTGCCGCGCGCGACCCGATCGGTATCCGTCCGCTCGTCATGGGCGAACTCGACGGCAAGCCGATCTTCTGCTCCGAGACCTGTGCACTCGACATCATCGGCGCGACCTATGTGCGCGACGTAGAGAACGGCGAAGTCATCATCTGCGAGATCCAGCCGGACGGCTCAATCACCATCGACGCGCGCAAGCCCGAAGTTTCGCAGCCTGAGCGCCTCTGCCTGTTCGAATATGTCTATTTCGCCCGGCCGGACTCGGTCGTCGGCGGCCGCAGCATCTATGTGTCGCGCAAGAACATGGGCATCAACCTTGCCAAGGAAGCGCCGGTCGAGGCCGACGTCGTGGTTCCGGTTCCGGATGGCGGCACGCCGGCCGCCCTCGGCTATGCCCAGCAGAGCGGCATCCCCTTCGAATACGGCATCATCCGCAACCATTATGTCGGCCGCACCTTCATCGAGCCGACGCAGCAGATCCGTGCCTTCGGTGTCAAGCTCAAGCATTCGGCCAACCGTGCGATGATTGAGGGGAAACGCATCATCCTCGTCGACGATTCGATCGTGCGCGGCACGACGTCGGTGAAGATCGTGCAGATGATGCGCGACGCGGGCGCACGCGAAGTGCATGTGCGCGTCGCCAGCCCGATGATCTTCCATCCGGATTTCTACGGTATCGATACGCCGGATCGCGACAAGCTGCTCGCCAACCAGCATGCCGACCTCGCCTCCATGTGCCGCTACATCGGCGCGGACTCGCTCGAGTTCCTGTCGATCGACGGCCTTTATGAGGCTGTCGGCGGCGAGAAGCGCGATCCGAAGGCACCGCAGTTCACCGACCACTATTTCACCGGGGACTATCCGACCCGCCTCCTCGACCAGGAAGGCGCCAGCAATGTCCGCAAACTCTCGGTTCTCGCCAGCAACGGATAATCAGACACTAAAATGACGATCGATCTCAAAGGCCGGGTGGCCGTGGTCACCGGCGCATCGCGCGGTATCGGCTATTTCACCGCTCTCGAACTGGCCAAGGCCGGTGCCCATGTCGTCGCCTGCGCGCGCACCGTCGGCGGTCTCGAAGAACTCGACGACGCGATCAAGGCGGCGGGCGGTTCTGCGACGCTGGTGCCCTTCGACCTCGCCGACATGCCGGCGATCGACAAGCTCGGTGGTGCGATCAACGAGCGCTGGGGCAAGCTCGACATCCTGGTTGCCAATGCCGGCGTGCTCGGCACGATCTCGCCGATCGGCCATGTCGAGGCGAAGGTGTTCGACAAGGTGATGATGATCAACGTCAACGCCACCTGGCGGTTGATCCGTTCGCTGGAGCCGCTGCTGATCAAGTCGGACGCCGGTCGTGCGTTGATCCTGTCGTCGAGCGCTGCACACAAGTGCAAGCCCTTCTGGGGCCCCTACTCCGCGTCGAAGGCCGCCGTCGAGGCTCTGGCCCGCACCTGGGCCGGCGAGACGCAGCGCCTGCCGCTACGCATCCTCTCGGTCGACCCCGGCGCCACCCGCACCGCGATGCGCGCCCAGGCGATGCCCGGCGAGGATCCGGGGACCGTGCCGCATCCGTCGGAAGTCGCAGCCAAGCTGCTGCCGCTGGTCGGCCCTAACCAGACCGAAACCGGCAAGCTCTACATCGTGCGCGAAGACAAGATCGTCGATTACCGGATGCCCGAATAAGCTTCGGCACACCGCTCAAATGAGAAAGGCCACCGTGTCGTCACGGTGGCCTTT
>NZ_JTLA01000001.1:0-13340 GCF_000799055.1 Ensifer sp. ZNC0028 | reverse complement strand
GTCCAAAAGAAAACCCCGCCGGGGAAGGCGGGGCAAGGCTCGCGCCCAGTTGGCTCTGGGACGCGGGGAAGAAACTCCATCAAAAGACTGACACGCGCACATAGCCAAGAATGAAGCGCCACGGGAAGGTCACTTTCCGCGAATCCGGTACGCCGTCACTAATATATCAATCGCTTAACTGTGGGCCTGACTCAATGAGAAGTCAGGGCCATATCGCCCATGTAGGAAATCGAAGTTTGCCATAATCCAATCCGATGCGCGTTCAAGGCAACGTCTAGTCCATTAAACTTGAATTCAAACCACCACTTTTTAACGCGGTTGCGGTATCTTGTCAGCCGGCGTTGGTTGACGTAGTCGAGGCGTATAACCACCTCAGCCAGCAAAGCTGTTCAACGAACGGCATTGGACGGCACATACCTCTAAACGTTGAGATAGCGATGACCCTTTACCTCGATTACCTGGCTGAGATCAAAAGCAGAGAAAGTCAAAAGCTCGCTCCCAAACCGATCGATGACGGCGGGCTCGTGGCCGAAATCATTGCGCTGATCGAGGATGCCGGCAACGAGCACCGGACGGATGCCCTGAAATTCTTCATCTACAATACGCTGCCGGGCACGACGAGTGCGGCTGGCGTCAAGGCCGCGTTCCTGAAGAAGATCATCCTTGGCGAAACGGTAGTTTCCGAGATTTCCCCCGCATTCGCTCTGGA
Source organism: Ensifer sp. ZNC0028 (assembly GCF_000799055.1). Classification (NCBI taxonomy): domain Bacteria; kingdom Pseudomonadati; phylum Pseudomonadota; class Alphaproteobacteria; order Hyphomicrobiales; family Rhizobiaceae; genus Ensifer; species Ensifer sp. ZNC0028. The sequence goes on along the minus strand of NZ_JTLA01000001.1, from coordinate 12,631 downwards.
GCTGCTCTCGCACATGAAGGGTGGTCCCTCGGTCGAAGTGCTCTTGGACATTGCCCTTGGCGATGACGCCGCAATAGCCGGGGAGGCCGGTGAAGTGCTAAAAACGCAGGTTTTCCTCTACGATGCCGACATGTTCCGGCTGCGTGACGCCTTCAAGGCGGGCAATGCGATCGCAAAGGGCGTTCTGGAGAGCTACGCCAAGGCCGAGTTCTTCACAAAGCTCCCGGAGGTCGAGGACGAGATCAAGGTCGTGACCTTTATCGCTGCCGAAGGCGATATCTCGACCGACCTTCTGTCTCCCGGCAATCAAGCGCACTCGCGCTCGGACCGCGAACTGCACGGCCAGTGCATGATCACGCCCGAGGCGCAGCAGGAAATCGTGGCGTTGCAAAAGCAGCATCCGGACAAGCGGGTGATGATGATCGCCGAAAAGGGCACCATGGGCGTGGGCTCGTCGCGCATGTCGGGCGTCAACAACGTGGCGCTCTGGACGGGTAAGCAGGCCAGCCCCTACGTGCCCTTCGTCAACTACGCCCCGGTCGTTGCAGGCACCAACGGTATCTCGCCGATCTTCGCGACAACCGTCGACGTAACCGGCGGCATCGGCATCAACCTGAAGAACTGGGTCAAAAAGACAGGTGAAGACGGCAAGCCGATCCTCAACAATGACGGCAATCCGATCCTGGAACAGAAGTTCTCCGTCGAGACCGGCACCGTTCTTTCGTTGGACGTGAAGAACAAGAAACTCCGCGACGAGGCCGGCCAGGAACTGGTCGACGTCGCTTCCGCCTTCACACCGCAGAAGATGGAGTTCATGAAGGCGGGAAGCTCCTATGCCATCGTATTCGGCAAGAAGCTCCAGACCTTTGCCGCCCAGACCCTCGGCATTGAGGCCACCCCGGTCTTTGCCCCGAACAAGGAAATCACCGTCGAGGGCCAGGGCCTGACCGCGGTCGAGAAGATCTTCAATCGCAACGCCGTCGGCGTGACGCCGGGCAAGACCCTTCATGCGGGCTCCGACGTGCGGGTGAAGGTGAACATCGTCGGCTCGCAGGACACGACCGGACTGATGACCGCGCAGGAACTGGAGGCGATGGCGGCCACCGTCATCTCGCCGCTCGTGGACGGCGCCTATCAGTCGGGCTGCCACACGGCCTCGGTCTGGGACAAGAAGGCGCAGGCAAACATCCCGAAGCTCATGAGCTTCATGAACAATTTCGGCCTGATCACCGCCCGTGACCCGAAGGGCGTCTACCATTCGATGACGGACGTGATCCACAAGGTATTGAACGACATCACCGTGGATGACTGGGCGATCATCATCGGCGGCGACAGCCACACCCGCATGTCCAAGGGCGTCGCCTTCGGCGCGGACTCTGGCACAGTTGCGTTGGCGCTTGCCACCGGCGAAGCGACCATGCCGATCCCGCAATCGGTCAAGGTGACCTTCAAGGGCACCATGCAGCCTTACATGGACTTCCGCGACGTGGTGCACGCGACCCAGGCGCAGATGCTCAAGCAGTGTGGCGACAACGTCTTCCAGGGTCGCATCATCGAAGTCCACATCGGCACGTTGCTCGCCGACCAGGCCTTCACCTTCACCGACTGGACGGCCGAGATGAAGGCCAAGGCCTCGATCTGCATCTCGCAGGACGAGACGCTGATCGAGTCGCTCGAAATCGCCAAGTCGCGCATCCAGATCATGATCGACAAGGGCATGGAAAACGCCGCCGGTACGCTGAAGGGCCTTATCGCCAAGGCCGATGCGCGCATCGCCGAGATCCGCTCGGGCGAGAAGCCGGCGCTGGCTCCCGATGCCAACGCGAAGTACTTCGCCGAAGTCGTTGTCGACCTGGACGTGATCGACGAGCCGATGATCGCCGACCCCGATGTCAACAACGCCGACGTGTCCAAGCGCTACACCCACGACACGATCCGTCCGGTTTCTTACTACGGCGGCGCCAAGAAGGTGGACCTCGGCTTCGTCGGCTCGTGCATGGTGCACAAGGGCGACATGAAGATCGTCGCGCAGATGCTGAAGAACATCGAGAAGCTCGAAGGTAAGGTGGAGTTCAAGGCGCCGCTGGTCGTTGCCGCCCCGACCTACAACATCATCGACGAGCTGAAGGCCGAAGGCGATTGGGATATCCTGCAGAAGTATTCGGGCTTCGAATTCGACGACCTGAAGCCGAAGACTGCGAACCGGACCGAATACGAGAACATCCTCTATCTCGAACGTCCGGGGTGCAACCTGTGCATGGGCAACCAGGAAAAGGCGGAGAAGGGCGATACGGTTCTGGCAACCTCCACCCGTCTGTTCCAGGGGCGGGTCGTTGAAGATACGGCCGAGAAGAAGGGCGAATCGCTGCTGGCCTCGACCCCGGTCGTGGTGCTGTCAGCGATCCTTGGCCGCACGCCGAGCATGGATGAGTACCGAACCGCTGTTGACGGAATTGACCTGACGAAGTTCGCTCCGCCGAAAGCGACGCCAATCGATTCCTTGTCGGTCCATTATTAAGGCTTTGAGGGCCTGAGTGGCATTGTTGACGCCGACTGGCCTCATAGCGGGGATACTCCCCGCTGTGAGGCGCGGGATGCGAAGTCATTGGCGTGCGCTCGATGCCGTGTAGGAAGCGGTCGCCCACCACTTCCTACAACTGCCGCAGCCCTCGGAAGTCCTCAGCCTTGACCGTCGACGATGCCTTGGCTTCTATGCCCACCGGGAACTGTCGTCGCAGGCCTATGGCTAAGACAGCGCCCAGGGATGTGGATCTTTGTAAGGCGCCGCCTGTAACCAAGTCCACGCTGGGCGCGGCCTGCCGTTGAACGCCGGCGAGCACTGCCCTAGCGAAGGCGAGGCGGCTGTTCTTGCTGGCGACGCGCCTCGATCCATTCTCCGATCACGGTTTCAAGGCGGCCAGGAGGGCTTTTGCCGTTTCGCCAGACGAGGCGGGATTCTGGCCGGTGATGAGCCGGCCATCGACGACCGTGTGAACGCCCCAGTCCTTCACCTTCGAGAAAACGGCGCCGAGATCGAGCAACTCGTCTTCCACCAAGAAGGGCACGACCTCCGTCAGGCCGACGGCCGCTTCCTCGGAATTGGTAAAACCGGTGACCCTTCGACCGTTTACGAAAGGTGTGCCGTCCGGGTTCTTGACGCGGTGCAGAACTCCGGGGGCGTGGCATACGAGGGCAATCGTCTTGCCCGCCGCAATGAAGGCTTCGAGCAGCCTGATCGAGTTTCCGTCCTCGGCGAGATCCCACATCGGACCGTGACCGCCGGGATAGAAGACGGTGTCGAAGTCCTTGTGGTTGACGCTGTCGAGGCGAACCGTCTCGGCGAGCTGGGCCTTGGCTTCCCGGTCAGCCTTGAAGCGACGAGTGAGGTCGGTCTCGAACATCGGTTCATCGCTCTTCGGGTCGAGTGGCGGTTGGCCGCCCTTGGGCGATGCAAGGGTGATTTCGGCCCCGGCATCCTTAAAGACGTAATAGGGAGCCGCCAGCTCTTCGAGCCAGAACCCTGTCTTCTTGCCGGTGTTGCCGAGGGTGTCGTGCGAAGTGAGGACCATTAGGACCTTCATGGATCATATCCTTTGCACTGGAGGAGTGGATTTGAAGTCCGATCAGCCGCGTCGGCTTCTCGATTCACTGACATTGGCGTCGCAATGACATCTGGGAGATCTAGGTCGCAGAAACCAGCAATCCATCTTGATGATGGAAGAAGGAGCGAGAACTTCAGCTCGCTCAAGGGCGGCGATTGATCGCCGCCCAGGCGGCCGAAAAGGCCGGTGCGCTCTTCAGGTCTGACCGTTGCGCGCGTCGACCGGCAGGCGGGCTGCGGTGCCATCCGCGCGCGCCAGGACGAAATTGTCGAAGTTGGCGATCGAGGCGCAGGAATGGTTGGGGAACACGCGCACGCGGCTGCCCAGCGGCAGGGGGCGCCCGGAATGGGGGACGAACCCATGTTCCTCGGACAGTCGCTCGAGCGTCCACAGGCCGGTCTCGCCATCGCCTTCGGCGCTGACGACCGTGCCAAACCCCGCGCCGCCCATGCCATGTGCGCCGCGATCGGAGCTCATCGACTTCGAACCAGCGTCGATGATGAAGTGCGCCTCGTTTGACGCAACGACGCGGGCGACGACTGAAAGCGCGAGGTCGTCGGCGCTGCAAACGCCAAGCCGAAGGGCTGTGCCGTCCAGGAAGACGTAATTGCCGGGCCGGATGTAGTCGACTTCCTGGGGCAGCGGTGCACCGAGGCAAGTCGGCGTTGCGCCGACGGAAATGCAATCGACGGCGATTCCGCGTTGCCGAAGCCGATCGGCGAGGCCGGCGAGGGCCTCCGCCTCGTCGTGGGCGATCTTGGCCAGGGCATGGGGCTCCGGAGCCGCGTAGGCATGTCCGGCGTGCGAAAGCAGTCCGGCAAATCGCAAGCCGGGGGCGCCGGCGATCCTTGCGCACAGTTCAGGCGCTGCCGGGTCATTGGGTTTGAGGCCGACGCGGCCGAGGCCAACGTCGACTTTGAGGAACACGCCGATCTCGACGCCGTGCCGGCTGGCGGCCTCCGACAGCGCATCGACACCTGTTTCGCTTGCCGTAATCGTGCGCAGTTCCACGCCCCGCGCCTTGACCGCAGGCAGCAGGCGATCGAGCGACGCCGCGCGGACGATGGGATAGGCCAGGATGATCGACGGAATCCCGGCTTCGGCAAAGACCAGCGCTTCGCTGGGCTTGGAGGCGGTGATACCGCGCGCACCTGCGGCCAGCTGTTGCCGGGCGATGTGGAGGCTCTTGTGCGTCTTCACATGCGGAAACATTGCCACGCCGGCTGCATCGGCACGCTCCTGCATGGTCTTGATATTGCGGGTGAGCCGTTTCTCGTCGACCTCGATATAGGGTGTCGGTCGCTCGGCGGCCGTTGGACGCAGGAACCCTGTGGCCTTGGTCCCGCTTGCGCTGTCGCTGATATCTGTCGCCGCTAGGCCGGCAGCGCTGGCAGCCGGTTGCGTCACTTCGAAAGTGCTCATGATGGGATACTCTGATCTGGAATGGCTTATCGCGGCTACTGTTAGCCGGTTGCGACCTGGCGCACGTAGTGGGTCGATGAGATTTGCCGCATCGTCAGTTCGGAAGGCACGAAGTCCGGCGCACGCACCGCACTTGGAATTTCGTCGGACATCGGCTGGCGCCCTTCCGGACGGCGCGTCGGATCGGCAATTGGCACGGTCGATAGGAGCTTGCGGGTATAGGGGTGCTGCGGATTGCCGAAGACCGAGCGGCGATCGCCGATCTCGACGATTTCGCCGAGATACATGACTGCAACGCGGTGAGCGATACGCTCGACCACCGCCATATCGTGGCTGATGAACAGAAGGGCGATCTGCATCTCGCGCTGCAGGTCCATGAGGAGGTTGATCACCTGCGCCTGGATCGTCACGTCGAGCGAAGCGACCGCTTCGTCGGCGACGATGAGGCGCGGCTTGAGGGCAAGCGCCCGGGCGATACAGATGCGCTGGCGCTGCCCGCCGGAAAACGCATGCGGATAGCGCTCGAGATGCTCAGGTGAAAGCTCTACCTTTGCCAGAAGTTCGGCGGCGCGCGCGCGCATGTCCCCGGTCGAACCCAGCTTGTGGACCCGCATCGGATCCGTCAGCGATTGCTCGATCGTCATGCGCGGGTTGAGCGAAGAAAACGGATCCTGGAAGACCATCTGCGCTTCGCGCCGAAATCGCGCGAGGACAGCGCGCGGCGCGCCGATCAACTCGGTTCCATCAAAGCGGATGGAGCCAGATCGCGGTCGATCGAGCTGCATGAGCGAGCGGGCGACGGTCGACTTGCCGCAGCCGGATTCACCGACCAGCGCCAGGGTCTCACCGGGAAAAATATCGAAGGAGACGTTCTCCACTGCGTGCACCCGGCCGGAGACGTGGCCGAACAGCCCGGCCTTGAGATCGAAGCGCGTCACCAGGTTTCGCACCTCGACGAGTGGGCGAGAGGCTTGCGTCATATGAGCCGGCGCGTTCATTGTGTCGCCTCCGCGGGCTGCCGCTCCGGTTCAAACACCAGCAGCGGAAATTTCTCCGGCGCATCCTTGTCGGCCATGCTGCCGAGGCGCGGCACGGCGGAAATCAGGGCACGCGTATAGGCATGCTTCGGCTTGGCGAAGATGTCATAAACCGAACCCGTCTCGACGATTTCACCCTTGAGCATCACGCAGACCCGGTCTGCGACTTCCGCAACGACGCCCATGTCGTGTGTAATGAACAGCACCGACATGCCGATTTCGCGCTGGAGCGCGCGAACCAAATCGAGGATCTGCGCCTGAATGGTCACGTCGAGCGCGGTCGTCGGCTCGTCGAGGATCATCAGCGATGGGCGGCAGGCAAGCGCAATGGCGATCATGACGCGCTGGCGCATGCCGCCGGAGAGCTGGTGAGGATACTGGTCGAGCCTGCGCTCCGCATCGGGCACCCGCACGAGCTTCAGGGTGTTGAGTGCGATCTGGCGCGCTTCTTCGGGTTTCTTGTTCTGGTGATGGATCACCGCTTCGGCAATCTGGTCGCCGACGGTGAAGACCGGGTTCAGGCTGGACATCGGGTCCTGGAACACGATCGAGATGTCCGCGCCGCGAAGGGCTTCGACCCGCTTTTCCGACAATGTCGCGAGATCGGCGACCTTGCCATCCTTCAAGCGCATCAGCACCCGTCCGCCGGTGATCGCCGCGCCGTCATATTCCGTCAGTCGCATGATCGTCATGGCGGTCACCGATTTGCCGGATCCGGACTCGCCGACCAGCGCAACTGTCTCGCCGCGCGCGATGCGGAAGGAGACGCCCCGCACCGCGCGCAGCTGTGAGCGGGTGCCGGCCGCGAAGGAAACCTCAAGGTCTTCCACGGATAGGATGACATCCTCCGGCAGTTCAGGGGGCGCGGATTTAGACAGGAACATCAGCACATGGACCCGATTTGGAGGGGACGTTGCCCTATCAGGTCTCGCAACGGGGTTGCATCCTGTCAATATGCCCGGATGGTGGAGAACTCCCTGGGAGGTTGACCGTCAGTGCCCGGGCGGCATCCGAGCGGCTTCGGTCCGTGCCACAAAACCGAGTGAAATCAATGTGTCGCGAATGTGGCAATCGAAACTATGCGCTTTCTGCATCGTGTCGCCTGTCTTCGCATATGGTCTCGGTCGGGCGATTTCGGTCATGACGGTGCCTCAGGCAGCGTCGATGCCGGCATCGAATCCGTTCTTGTACTGTGGCAGTGCCGCACACTGCTTGAGATGCTGCCACAACGCATCGCTGTCGGCGCTACCAGGGCCGGCGCGCCTGAAGATGCGGATCTCCATTTCGAGCGACATTTGTGGCCCGCCGATCTGGACGAGGCGGCCTTGGCGCAGGGCTTCCGCCACACAGATCTGCGGCAGCCAGGCGACGCCCCGCCCGGCGACGGCCATGTGCTTCAGGCCGTCGGCAAGGCCCGACTGGTAGACGGTGCTGAGGTTGAGCGGGCGGCGCCAGCGGGATTGGATGAGCGTTGCCAGCTTGCCGATGTAACCGTCGCTCCAGGAATAGGCGAGGTAGGGAATTTCCGTGGTTTCAGGCCCGTCGATGTCGAATAGCGGCCGGCCGCTGTCATCTGTTCCCGAGACGAGAATGAGGCGATCCTTGCCGATCTGCAGGGATTCGAACGGACCGCCTTCCAGCACCGGCGGGCCATCGGGATGCACATAGGTGATGGCAAAATCGCACTGGCCCGAACATAGGTGATCGATGCTTTCAAGGAAGTCGGCGGCATGCATGCTGGTGCGAAGCGGCATCCGCGAGATTAGCGGCGAGCCGATCCATCTCGGGAAAAAATACATCGCCAGCGTATGCAGCGAGGTAAATGTCAGCATGGCCGAGCTTTCGCCCGCGACATTGCGGCAATCGGTGCGCAGCCGGTACGCCTCACGTACGAGACGCTGGCAACCCGGAAGGAACATCGTTCCCGCCCGTGTCAATTGAACAGGATAGGTGCTGCGGTCGATCAAGTCCGCGCCGATCCAGTTCTCAAGCGATTTGATGCGGCGACTGAAGGCAGGCTGCGAAATGTTGCGTGCCGTCGCCGCCGTCGAGAAATTCCGCGTGGCGGCAATTTCGAGAAAATCTTCAAGCCATTGCAGTTCCATGCCGGCCCTCATGCGTGTTTTGCATAGTCTATCCTAATTACACATTGGACAGACCTGCAAGGGCTCTTCTAGCCTCCCCTATAACGAGAAGAAAAACTTCCGCCTCCACCAAATGGGAACAACGATGAAACGCACCTTAGCCCTAGCTCTCTGCTTGGGGCTCGGCATCGCGGCTGCGCCCGCTATGGCCGAGACCAAGAACCCCGGCACCTTCGTCTTCATGTGGACTGACGACATCCAGTCGTTCGATCCGGCCTATATCGCCAACACGCCGAGCTCTTATGGCTCGCTTAACATCTACAGCCGCCTGTTGAACTTCAACGGCTCGAAGATTTCCGAGTTCGTGCCGTCGCTCTCGACCGAAGTGCCGTCGCTCGAGAACGGCCTCATCAAGCAGGCGGCCGATGGCTCCGTCAGCTACACCTTCCCCATCCGCAAAGGCGTTCTTGCTCACAAGGTCGGGATCAAGGGCGCTGACGGCAAAGTCACCTGGGAGTACTACGACAAGCTGACCGACGCCCAAAAGGCGACGATCGAGCCTGGCTATGGCCAGATCACACCGGAGGACGTGCGGTATTCGCTGTTGCGCGCCATCCTTCAGGGGCAGTCGTGGATGTCGAACGCGATCACTGAGGTGATCACCGCCGGCAAATACACCGACATCGCCAAGTGGGTCGAGACCGAAGGCGAGGTCAAATCCATCAATGACGCCAGCCCCGAGGTTTTGCGCAAGGTCTATGACCAGCTCGCCTCGCAGATCGTCGTCGACGGCGATAATGTCACGCTGAAACTGCCCAAGTCGTTTCCGGCGACGCTCGGCGTGATCGCGCTGCCCTTCGGCACCTCGGTCGTCGACAAGGAATGGGTTGCATCGGTCGGCGGCTGGGATGGTTCCGGCGACACTTGGAAGGCCCATTACCGACCGGAGCTTGGCGCCAATCCGCTGTTTGCCGAAGAAAACGGCACCGGGCCGTTCATGCTCGAGGAATGGGACCGGACCGACCGGCGCATCACCCTGAAGCGCTTCGATAATTACTTCATGGGCCCCGCCAAGCTTGAGCGCGTGGTCATGCGCACCGTGCCGGAATGGACGACGCGGCGCCTGCAGCTTCTGTCCGGTGACGCCGATTTCGTCACCGCCCCGGTCGAATTCATCGACGAACTCAGCAAGACCGAAGGCGTGAAAGTCATTGACGGCCTGCAGAAGGTATTTTCGCGCGGCGCCTTCTTTGCCTGGCCGCTCGACGACAACGACAATCCGGCGATCGGCAGCGGCAAGCTGGATGGTGCCGGCATTCCCCCGGACTTCTTTGCCGACATCGACGTGCGCAAGGGCTTCAACTACGCCCAGAACTACGATGCGCTGCTGACCCAGGTGTTGCTCAACAAGACCGTGCAGTCGCGCGGCCCGACCGTGCGCGGCATCATGGGCTACCGCCCGGATTCACCTGTCTACAGCTATGATCCCGCCAAGGCCGAGGAACACTTCAAGAAGGCGTTTGGCGGCAAGCTCTGGGACACAGGCTTTGCCTTCACGGCTTACGTGACCGAAGGCAATCCGCAGCTGACCGCAGCACTTTCGGCGCTGCAGCAGGGCCTGTCGCGCATCAATCCGAAGTTCAAGATGCAGATCCAGGCGCTGCCCTGGGCCTCCGTTTCGGACAAGCTCAACAACCGCGAAAAGCCGGCAGCACCCTTGACGGTGATGGGTTGGGGGCCTGACTATTCAGACCCGGGTGGTCCGCTCGGCGCCGCCAGCTACTACCTCTCGCCCACGGGTCTCGTCGGCGGCATGGTCGGCCAGGGCTACCGCGACCTGATGGCGGAGAAGTTCAAACCGCTCTTGGACGAAGCCTGGGCCTCGGTCGACCCCGCCGTGCGCGAGCCGATCTACGCCAAGCTGCAGGAAATGTCTTACGAATACGCCACCACCCAGTTCCTCTGGGAAGACTTCGGCTACGTCGTCACCCGCAGCAATATCGATGGTTATGTCGACAACATGATCCTCTACGGTGCGTGGGACTTCTACCCGGTCACCAAGGCCAACGACTGATTGGCCAGGGCTGCCGGGCGATCCCGCCCGGTAGCCCTTGTTTCATTTTCCCTGAAATCGGAATGTGTGAGCCGTGCTGAACTATGCACTCAGACGATTGATGATGCTGCCGATCGTCCTCTTCGCGCTGTCGTTGATGATCTTCGCACTGCAGATGTCGCTTTCGCCGACACAGAGACTGGCGGCCTACGCACCGTCGCCCGATTATCTCAAGGGCGGTCAGGAAAGCATTCGCCGGATGATCGAGCAGTACGGGCTGAACGATCCCTTCTACCTCCAGTACGGCCGCTGGATCGGCGGCGTTCTCAGCGGCAATCTCGGCTGGTCCGAGACCGCCCGCCAGCCGGTGTCGACGGCGCTGATGTCGTTGTTTCCGGCGACGCTGGAGCTGGTCGTGCTGGCCTTCGTGCCCTGTCTGCTGCTCGCCGTCTACCTCGGTTCGCGCGCCGGCATCTATCTCAACCGCTGGCCGGACCATGTCATCCGCATCTTCACCATTCTTGGCTGGTCTTTTCCGGTCTACGTCTTCGGCCTGCTGATGCTGCTGATCTTCTATTCGGCGCTTGACTGGTTCCCGCCTGGCCGGCTCAGCCAGTGGGCCCAGACCATCGTCAGTTCCGGCGATTTCGTGCGCTACACCGGCGCCAACACCGTCGATGCCCTCTTGAACGGTAACCTGGCGATCTTCGGCGACGCACTTCGTCACCTTGCCGCACCCGTCATCACGCTGACCTATGTCAACGTCGCCAGCATGACGCGGGTGATGCGCACCTCGATGCTGGAAACGCTGCGCCAGGACTACGTGCGCACCGCCCGCGCCAAGGGACTGCCGCGCCGCGTCGTCGAATTGCATCACGCCAGACGCAACGCGCTTCTGCCACTCGCAACCATCGCCGGCATGGAACTCGCCGTGATGATGGGTGGCGTGGTCATCACCGAGACCATCTTCGACTATGCCGGGCTCGGCCAGTTTGCCGCCAAGACCGCCGCCAATCTCGACTTTCCTGCAGTTCTCGGCTTCGGCCTCTATTTCGCAGTCGTCCTAGTGCTGATGAACCTGGTCGTCGATCTCATCTATCCGTTGCTTGACCCGAGGGTGAAGACGCAATGAAGTTTCTTCGTTACCTCGCACGCAATCCGGTGTCGCTATTTGGCGTCGTGATCCTGCTCGCTTTCGTGCTGATCGCCGTCTTCGCCCCCGTCTTGGCACCGCCACAGAGCTTCCAGCTTTCGCCCTACGACACGCCGCGCGCGGGTTTTTTGGCGACGCCGCAACCGCCTTCGCCGGAGGCCGTGTTTGGCACGACCCAGGGCCAGTACGACATCTTCTATGGCGTCGTCTGGGGTACGCGCACGGCCTTCAAGATCGGGCTCGGGGTCGTGGCGATCTCCGTGCTGATCGGCACGGTCGTCGGCGCTGTCGCGGCCTATTACGGCGGCGTCGTTGAAGAAGTGCTGATGCGCATTGTCGACGTGTTCATGGCCGTTCCCTTCCTGATCGCCGCCATGGTGCTGACGGCGTTGCTCGGCAAAGGCATCGTGCCCATCACGATCGCGCTCACGACATTCGGCTGGATGAGTTATGCCCGTATCGTTCGAAGCGAGATCCTGAGGATCCGCGAGATGGATTACATCCACGCAGCCAGGAGCTATGGCGCCAGCGATCTCAGGCTGATCGTGCTGCATATCCTGCCGAACGCCATGTTCCCGGTGCTGGTACTCGCGACGATGGCGACCGGTTCCATGGTGCTGTCCGCCTCGGCGCTCAGCTTCCTCGGCGTCGGCACCGAAGAGGGGTATGCCGACTGGGGCCAGTTCATCGCCTATTCGCGCAACTGGATCGTCGGTCAGCCCGGCAATCCGTTCCAGTTCTGGTACACGCTGGCCTTCCCCGGTGCGGCCGTCTTCCTGTTCGTGCTGTCGTGGAACCTGGTCGGCGATGCGCTGCGCGACATGCTCGACCCACGCCACGCCCATTGAGACCCAATCCCTTTACGACCCAAGGAGCATTTTCCATGTCCTCTCTGTCTGCTGCTTCAATCGAGCTATTCGAGGATCTGATCCGGTACGAGGTCGAGGATAAGGCGATCCCGTCGATCTCCTACGCCCTCGTCGACCGCGACGGCGTGCTTGCCGAAGGCCATGTCCAGCGCCACGACCGCCATTTCGCGATGGGCAAGGACACGTGCTTCCGTATCGGCTCGATCACCAAGACCTTCACGTCGCTCGCGATCATGCAACTGGTCGAAAAGGGCCTCGTCGATATCGACGTCGACGTCTCGACCTATCTGCCCGGCTTCAAGCCGGAGAACCCGTTCGCCGGTGCCGAGGGCGGGCCCTACGGCTCGGTCATCAGCCTGCGCAAGCTGATGACGCATACGGCGGGTATCGTGCGCGAGCCGAAGAGCGGCC